>NZ_QSFR01000004.1:0-152702 GCF_003467925.1 Collinsella sp. AM43-1
CTCACAACCTTCTCGTAACGAGGCTCATCGAAATTGAACATCCCTTACTCCTAACTCACTTAGATGAACCCTTCATTCATCCCATAACGTTATAATACTTTATATAACTAACTATGCAAGTATTATTTTGCTTCTGCTCTTTCCTCAAGCCCCTTAAAACAACAATCGGCGTTGTTGGACACAGCGCGCAAGTTCATTGAACGATTCAATGTGCATCGTCTCTGGTTAAATGACGTCTTATGCAAATACCTTTAATCCGCTTGAGGCCGACGAATCTTTTGACTGCCCGCAGAAGCTTTCCCGGAATTCCCTATGGATAGACGCACCGGCAATCGCTTCGTTATCTGGCTTATTGCGCATTGCCGGGGCGTCTGGGAGAAAGCACAATCTACCGCGTGGTCAACTAGCGTTTCATCGGAATCGACCGCATCCGCGCCAAATACTAAATCGCAATCGTTGAAACTCGTCCGATCATATGGCGGCAATTTCTCGCCATAAAAATGCGTACGAAATAAGGGGGCAGCCGTTTGCAACTTGCTTTATTCGTAAATGTTTTTACTGAAAAAACAATCACCAACCAAACAGCACTATTAACAGCACTATTAATTGTTTGGCTCTTTGCTGTACAGCCATCTTTCGTATACGTCTCTCGTCTATCTCTCATCTCACGGTTGGAGACGAAAGGTATGCGGGAGTGGATTATTGGACGACATTTGGGCCTGCGACGGATTATTTCGTCCGAAAATCCACGCTCATTTGGCGGGACACGCGGGGCCCATGCCAATCCGCCGGCATCGTCTTCAGTTCGCTGCAGTGCCGCGGTCCCATATGGGTATACTCTCGAGGATTCGACTCGATTCGCCCCCGCTGGGGCGTCAAAGGAGACTGCATATGCCCACCACCTCAACCGACCCACGCGCCGCTGCTGCCGCGCTGCTGGTGCCCGGTACCACCTGCCACGGCTTTGCCGTCGAGCGCTGCGAGACCGTGCCCGAGCTCGACTCAGACGCCTACGTGCTGCGCCACACTGCCTCGGGCGCTCGCCTGCTGTACCTGGCGTGCGACGACGAAAACAAGGCCTTTGCCATTGGCTTTAAGACGCCGCCGGCCGATTCCACCGGCGTGTTCCATATTCTTGAGCACTCGGTGCTGTGCGGATCGGCCAAGTTTCCCGTCAAGGAGCCGTTTGTCGACCTGATCAAGAGCTCCATGCAGACGTTCCTCAACGCCATGACCTACCCCGACAAGACCATCTACCCCGTTGCCACCACCAACGAGCAGGACCTGTACAACCTGATGGATGTGTACTTGGACGCCGTGTTCAACCCGGCCATCTACACCAAGCCGACCATTTTTGAGCAGGAGGGCTGGCACTACGAGTTGGACCTGCCGGAGGGCGCCGAGGACGCGGGTAACGGCAGCTCCGCGAGCCTGCGCAAGGGCACACTGCGCTATAACGGCGTAGTGTTCAACGAGATGAAGGGCGCGCTGTCCGACCCCATGAGCGTGCTGGACGACGCCGTCAACGCCGCGCTCTATCCCGACACCGCCTATGCGCACGAGAGCGGCGGCGACCCGCGCGCGATTCCCGCGCTCACCTACGAGCAGTTCCTGGACACGCACGCGCGCCACTACAATCCTTCCAACTCCTACATCACGCTCTATGGCGACCTAGATGTGGACCGCGCGCTGGCCTTTTTGGACGAGCGCTATCTGTCGCAGCCGAGTGCCGCGAGCCGGCGCATGGACGCAGCCGTTGCCGCCGGCGAGGACCCGTCCACGCTGGCGCCCAATCCGCTGGACGTGCAGGCGCCCGTGACCTGCGAGTATAAGCGCGTCGAGATGGCCACCACGCCCGAAAACGCCCTGGTGGGCCTGGGCCTTGTGCTGGGCAGCGCGCTCGACCGCAAGCGCACGATCGCGGCGGATATCCTGTTCGAGGCACTGCTGGGTTCTAACGAGGCGCCAGTTAAGAAGGCCATTCTGGCCGCCGGCCTGGGCGGCAACGTGGTGAGCTATACCGCGGCCGAGAGCCTGCAGCCCTACGAGCTCATCATGCTGCAAAACGCGCAGCCCGGCGTGGCGCGCGAGCTGCGCCGCGTGTTCCAGGACGCCTGCTGCGACCTATGCGAGCATGGCATTCCGCGCGAGCGCCTGGAAGCCATCATCAGCAGCAACGAATACGACCTGCGCCAGCGCGACTATGGCATCGCCGACGGCGTGGCCATTGCGTGCGACGCGCTGAGCACCTGGCTCTACGATGACGACGCCGCGACGCTGGCGCTCAAGTACGGCCCGGTGTACGAGGAGCTTCGTGGCGAGCTGGACGGCAGTTACTTTGAGGGCCTGCTGCGCGAGCTCGTGCTGCAGAACGACCACATGGCGCTGGTCGAGCTGGTGCCGGTTGACGCCGCCGAGGGCGCAGAGGGTGCCGAGGCCGCCGAGCTGGCAGCCAAGCGTGACGCCATGACCGATGCCGAGCTGGCCGATGTGGTCGAGCGCACGGCCGTGCTGCGTGCCGCGCAGGAGGCCGAGGACACGCCCGAGGACAAGGCCACGCTGCCGCGCCTGCGCGTGTCCGACATTGGCGAGGCGCGCCCCGAGCCGCCGCTGGTCGTGGACACGACCGCGCCCATCCCCTGCCTGCGCCACGGCATCCCCACCAACCGCCTGGCCTACGCCATGCAGTATTTCGACCTGAGCGGCGTCGCATTTGAGGACCTGCCCTATGTGACGCTGCTCTGCCGCCTGCTCAAACAGCTGCCCACGAGCGAGCACTCGGCCGAGGAACTCGACAATCTGCTCGCCGGCAAGCTGGGCTTTTTGAGCTTTACGACCGAGGTCATGACACAGCCCGACGTGGACGGCGTGCGCCCCTACCTGCTGGTGAGCGCCGGCGCCCTGTCCGAGAAGATCGATGCGCTGGCGAGCCTGCCGCGCGAGGTGTGGTCGAGCACGCTTTTGCTCGATGCCGACGCCGACCGCGTGCGCGACGTGCTCACGCAGATTCGCATTGGGCTCGAGCAGGGCTTTATCAACAACGGTCACTCGGCGGCGCTCGGTCGCGCGATGAGCTACAGCTCGCCTTCGGCCGTGGTGCGCGAGCAGCTTTCGGGCGTTGATTTCTATCTGTTCCTGCGCGATCTGCTCGAGCACTTTGACGAGCGACTGGACGACCTGCGCGCCAAGCTTGCCGAGTTGGCAGGTCGTATCTTTGTGGTCGACGGCTGCATGGCGAGCTTTACCGGCAGCGACGAGGACTTTGACGCGTACTGGGATGCCGCGGGCGACCTGGGGCTGGGTGCGGGCGATGGTGCCGGCCGCGACGCGCTCGTGGTGCCGGCGCCGTGCGACCGCCACGAGGCTTTCGTGATCCCCAGCGACATCTGCTTTGCGGCAAGCGCGTGCGACCCGCGTCGCTTGGGGCTTGACGTGACAGGCACTTGGGCCGTGGCTGCCAACGCGCTCTCCTACGATTACCTGTGGAACGAGATTCGCGTGAAGGGCGGTGCATACGGCTGCGGATTCCGCGCAGCCGGCGAGCGCCAGACGGCGTTCTACACCTACCGCGACCCGGCGATTGACCCTTCGATTGAGCGCGTGGAGCGTGCAGGCGCATGGCTTGGCCGCTTTGAGCCCGACGAGGCCGCCTTTGAGGGCTTTATCGTGAGCTGCGTGAGCGGCATGGACGCGCCGGTGAAGCCCTATGCGCTCACCAAGCGCCGCAACACGACCTACCTGGCCGGGCTCGATCCGCATGCGCGCGAGGAGCGTCGCGCCCAGATGCTCGCCGCCACGCCCGGTGAGCTGCGCTCGCTCGGCACCGACGTAACGCGCATCGCAGCCGAGTCGCCCACCTGCGTCTTTGGCGGCCGAGACGTCATCGCCAAGAGCAACGCCGGCTTTAACGTAGTCGACCTGCTCGCCTAACCACAGCAAAGGTAGATTTTTGGGACATGCCCGAAAATCTACCTTTTTCTTTGGCGCACAGGGGGCAGGCGCCTTTGCGGTGGTTCGAACATGGGTGTCTGCATCAGATATAATTTGCAACTGTAATATAGTTGCAGCTATGAAGCGGAACGCCTTGGAACATCGTTCGCTTTCTGCAAGATGTCGGAGGTAGTCATGAGTAACGTTTTGGCATACAAGGGTTATTTCGCCCCGGTCGAGTTCGATGCCGAACAGCATGTGCTAACAGGTATGGTCGCCGGCATTAGGGACGCAATCGTATTTGAGGGCTCCACGGCTGACGAAGTTGAGCAATGCTTCCACGACGCCGTCGACGATTACCTTGAGTTTTGCGCCGAGAAGGGCAAAGAGCCCGAGCGGGCTTTTAAGGGCTCGTTCAACGTAAGAACGGGCTCTGAGCTCCACAAACAGGCGGCGCTGGCAGCGGCAAAGAAGGGCGAGTCACTCAATAAGTTTGTGACTGAAGCGATCGCTGCGGCGCTATAGCGTTAACGCATGGGCCAAAACCACCACAAAGGGGACAGGCACCTTTGTGGTGGTTTCGACATTTGCCCAGATAAAACCTGCCAAAATAAACCTGTCCCTTTTTGGCAGGTTTGCTAGAGGAGGCTGGGATGGACAAGGCTGAGTTGCGGCGGGTGGTGATTGCTCGGCGCGATGCTCTTGATTTGGATGTGCGGGCGGCGAAGTCTGCCGTTATCTGTGCGCGACTCGTTGAGCTGTTGGATCGCTTGGGTACCACGGCGCCGCACACCGTTGCCGTCTATGCCGCGATGGATTCCGAGGTCGACCCAGCCGCGTTTGCCGCTGCGGCCGCCAAACGTGGCTGGCGCGTAGCCTATCCGTGCATGCTCTCGGCAACAGACGCCGTGGCTTGCGGCCAGCGCATGTGCATGCGGGCAGTTGCTGCCGGCGATGCGTCCGAGGCCCCGTTTATCGCCCGCCCCACGCGGGCCTTCGCAGCCATGAACGTCGACAGCGACCACTTCCCCATCGTGCCTGCCAAGGCTCTCGACATGATCGTCGTGCCGCTCGTAGCCTTCGACCACGCCGGCGCGCGCCTGGGCTACGGCGGCGGCTGCTACGACCGCTACCTGCCCGTGCTCTCGCCCGCATGCCAAATCGTCGGTATCGCCTTTGACGAGCAGCGTGTCGATCACGTTCCCACCGATGTCCACGACCTGCCGCTACCCCACATCATCAGCGCCTAACGGCTGGCGCACCTCCCGACAGGCCTAGTGCTCTTCGCCGGCGCGGGCCAGGTCGTAGGGTGTGGTCTGGTAGACGTAGTAGTTGAGCCAATTGGTGTAGAACAGCTGAGCCTGGCTGCGCCAGACGTTGCGCGGCTCAGCGGCGGGGTCGTCGTTCGGGAAGTAATGCGCCGGCACCTGGGGGTTGAGCCCGCGCTTCACGTCGCGCTCGTACTCCAGGCGCAGCGTGTCGGTATCGTACTCGGGATGGCCAAATACAAAGAAGCGGCGGCTGTCGGTCGACTTGACGATGTACAGGCCCACCTCGTCGGATACGGCCACGACCTCAAGCTGCGGCTCGGCCTCCACGTCCTCGCGGCGCACATCGGTGTTGCGCGAGTGCACGGCATAGAAACGGTCGTCGAAGCCGCGGACCAGCGGGCTTTGCGGCTTCACCAGATAATGCTCGAACACGCCGCTCGCCTTTGCCGGCAGGTCGTACTTCTGGATACCGTAATGATGGTAGAGCCCCGCCTGCGCGCCCCAGCAAATGTGCAGCGTAGAGTGCACGTGTGTGGTGGACCAATCCATGATCTGGCAGAGCTCGGGCCAGTAGTCGACCTCCTCGAACGGCATCTGCTCCACCGGCGCGCCCGTGATGATCAGGCCGTCGTAGTGGATGTCGCGGATGTCGTCGAACGTGCGGTAAAACGTCTCCAGGTGGCCGGCGCTCACGTGCGTGGCCTCGTGCGTCTTAGTGCGCAGCAGGTCCACCTCCACCTGCAGCGGCGTGTTGGAGAGCTTGCGCATAATTTGCGTCTCGGTGGCGATCTTGGTGGGCATGAGGTTGAGGATGAGCACGCGCAGCGGACGGATGTCCTGGTGCAGCGCGCGGTACTCGGTCATGACAAAGATGTTCTCGCTCTCGAGCTGCGCGGCGGCAGGGAGGGCGTCGGGGATGCGAATGGGCATGGATGCTCCTTATGAGTCAGTTGCAGCTATGGTACAACGACCGGCCCCATCCGCGCGAGCACATCGCCCAGCGATGCCGTCAGCGGTCCAAATCACTCCAAAAGTAAAGATTAAGGCATGTCCCAAAATCTACGGCACTTTAGCCTAGCAAAGTAACAGCAGAACGCTACAATGGTTCGACGCGAAAAACTCGGCCGAAAGGATACATATATGTACCAGACGCGTAAGATCGGTGTGGTCGGCCAGGGCCACGTAGGAGCACATGTCGCCAACAGCCTGCTCATGCAGGGCATTGCCGATGAGCTGTACCTGTGCGATATCAACGAGGCCAAGGTTACGTCCGAGGTCCAGGACCTGCGCGACTCCCTTTCGTTTGTCCCGTACAATACCAAAATCGTCAACTGCTACGACCGCTACGAGGAGCTGGCCTGCTGCGACGTCATCGTCAACGCCGCCGGCAAGGTCGCGCTGGCCGCCGGCAACCGCGACGGCGAGCTGTTCTTTACCACCGATGCCGCCCGCACCTTTGCCAAGCGTATCGTCGACGCCGGCTTTGACGGCATCTTCGTGAGCATCTCCAACCCCTGCGACGTCGTGTGCACCGAGCTGTGGCACCTGACCGGCTACGATCCCAAGAAGATCATCGGCTCGGGCTGCGGCCTGGACTCCGCCCGCCTGCGCACCGAGATCTCCAAGAAGGTCGGTGTGAGCCCCAAGTCCATCGACGCCTACATGATCGGCGAGCATGGCTTTAGCCAACTGGCAGCCTTTAAGGCCGCGACCATCGCCGGCAAGAGCCTTAACGAGCTTCAGGCCGAGAACCCCGACAAGTACGCCTTCGACCACATGGAGGTCGAGGAGCTTGCACGCAAGGGCGGCTATGTGACCTACCAGGGCAAGCAGTGCACCGAGTACGCCGTCGCCAACTCCGCCGCGCGCGTCTGCGCCGCCGTGCTTCACAACGAGCACGCCGTGCTTTCGGCCTCTACGCTTATGACCGGCCAGTATGGCGAGGAGGGCATCTTTACTTCCCTGCCGTGTGTGATCGGCGCCGAAGGCGTCGAGGAGGTCTACACGCTCGACCTTTCCGAATATGAGCTCGAGGGCTTCCACAAGAGCTGTCAGCACATTCGCGACAACATCGCCCAGCTCGACTGGTGGGACGCCGAGGCCCACGACGCAAAGTAGGCCGCTGGCTGCCGCAATCTCGCGAATCTAAGCGCGATACCAAGCGGGCCGCGCCGGAATACTACCGGCGCGGCCCGCTTTTTTGACTCACGCAGTGCCCTTGCGAATCGAAGGTGAATGGTTTTCCCGTTACTTAGTACTGCTCGATGCCCATGTAGCGACGGATCTCGGGGCTGTGGTCGAACACCTTGCCGCGGGCGGCGCGCAGCTCGCAGCTCATCGCGTAAAAGAAGATCGGCTCCAAGAACGAACGCACGCTGGCAGGTACCTCGCCCACGCCGTACTCGAGCGCATCGAGCACCATAATCGTATCGGTGTGCGTGTTGAGGAACGCGAGTGCACGCTCCTCCATGGGGCGGCACTCACCCGATCCGAGCTGCACAAAGTAGAACACGCCGGGCTCGGTAGCCTCGAAGGGGCCGTGGAAGTACTCGCCGGAGTGGATATAGCAGCAGTGCTGCCACTGCATCTCCATGAGCGAGCAGATGGCCATGGCGTAGGTCTGACTAAAGTTGGGGCCGGACCCCAGGATATAGAAGAACTTGTGCTGCTGGCAGAGCTCGGCAAAGCGGGCGCCCAGCTCGGCGTTGACCTTCTCGCGGGCGGCGGGCAGCAGCGCATCCATCTGCTTGAGGCCTTCGTACATGTCGGCGAGCGCCTCGTAGCCTTCCTGCTGGTCGAGCAGCTCGGCGGCGATCAGAGCGCCGATGCCCTGCGGCACCTCGGCCTGCGACACACCCTCGCCCCAGGGGTAGACCCAGGTGGTCCACTTGCCGTTGTCGATCTTGGAGCCCTCGCAGTCGGTGAGGGCGACGACCTCGGCGCCGGCAGTCAACGCCATCTCGCAACCGTCGATGACCTCCTGCGTGTTGCCACTGTGGCTGCAGGCGACGACGAGCGACTTCGGCCCCAGGCTCTTGGGGGCCATCAGGCAAAACTCGCGCGCGGTGTAGACCGTCGAGGCAAACGTAGTGGCCTCGCGCTTGAGCAGCTCGTTAGCCGGCATCAGGTCGATCATCGAACCGCCGCAGGCGATCCAAAAGACGTTCTCGATCTTACCCTTGCGCTCGATAATTTCCTGAATCAGATCGTGTGCGTTCACGGTGACGCTCCTCCTTGTGTGGCGGCTTTGGACGACGGCAGCTCGTACCTGCAGTCGTTCTATGTTGTTCTATTTATAGCATGCGAGCTGTCGCAGGTGAAGTCATTTCAGCAAATTTGTTCTATGTTGTTCTATCTATGGACGTTAGATGTCGAACACGTAGCGCGAGCCCACGATCTTTTGGCGCCCGAGCAGCAGGGGCCGCTCGTCCTCATCGGTAAAGTACGCCTCCATATAGAAGAGTGGCTCGCCGGCCGGCACCTCCAACAGCGGGGCCGCCTGAGCATCGGCAAGCGCAATCTCCACGGTACAGGGGTCGGACTTGAGCGGCGCGCGGCCCGAATGCTCGGCAACGAGCGCAAAGATCGAGTTATCGGTGAGGTCCTTATCGGCAAGCGTCTGCAGGTAGGGATGGTCGGCCAGCACAAAGGCGTTGTTCTCGAGCATGACGGGCACGCCATCCGCCGTGCGCACGCGCTCGACCACGATGAGCTCGCAGCCGGGCTCCACGCCAAAGAACGCCGCATCCTCGCGCGTCGCCGCGACCACCGTACGCGACACCAGACGCGCTCCGGCCACCATGTCGTTGGCGGCACAACCCTCAGTAAAGCTCTGGACGTCACCTTTCTGGACAATCTTGCGCTTGAGCTTGGGAGCGCACACAAAGGTGCCCCTCCCCTGCTGTCGGTTGAGATATCCCGCGCGCGACAGCTCCTCGATGGCGCGACGCACGGTGATGCGTCCCACGCCGTAAGACTTCGCGAGCTCCATCTCGGAAGGAATGCGCGAGCCGGCCGCATACACGCCGCGCGCGATCTCGCCCTTCAGGTCGTCCATGACCTGCTGGTACAGCGGTACGGCGGATACGCCAGCGCGGTCGGTTTTATCGTCGGTTGCCATCGTTACGCTCCATCCCGCGCATGCTCGGACTCAAACTCTTCAATCGCCGCCATAAACTGCTCGCCAAAGGCATCGGCCTTTTTCTCGCCGATGCCGTTGACCTGAATCAGCTCGTCGCGCGTTTGCGGGCGCAGGCGGCACAGGCCGCGCAGGGCCTTGTCGGAAAAGACCATGTACGGCGCCATCTCGAGCTCGGTCGAGATCTCCTTGCGCAGGGTACGCAGGCGCTCGAACAGCTCGGCATCGTCGCCCACGCGCGGGCGCTGATCCAGCTCGGCCTCCTCGCGCAGCAGATCCACCGCACGGCGAGCACGGGCCGAGGCCTTGCGCTTGGACGCGCGACGCTTAACGGTAAAGGCAAACGCCTCGTCCTCGACCTCGCCGGCACGCGGACCCAGGCCCACGACCGGGTACTGCCCCTGCGAGGTGGCCAAATAACCGCGGCCGCACAGCTGGCCGATGATGTCCTTGATGCGGCCGACCGATTCGCTCGACAGCCCACCATAGCCGCGGTCCTCGTCCAGATGCATCTGGCGAATGCGCTCGGTGTTGCCGCCGTGAAGCACATCGGCGATGAGCGACTTGCCAAAGCGCATGGGGCGCGTGGCCACATAGCGCACGGCGGCGCGAGCCATACCGGTGACGTCCTCGACCTCGAACTGCGTGAGGCAGTTGCTGCAGTTGCCACAGCCCTCGGCCTCATCCGCGGCGGCGCCGCCCACGGCCGTATGCTCGGCCGCGGCCTCGTCGCCAAAGTAGCGCAGCATGTATTCGCGTAGGCAGCCGGTGGTGTTGCAATAGCCTTCCATCTGACTGAGCAGGCGATATCGGTTCTGGAGCGCCCACGCGCGCTGCTCGTCGTCGAGCGTCTCGTCGGCCGCATCGCCGCGGTCGATCAAAAAGCGGCGCATGCGAAAATCGTTGCCGTTCCACAGCAGGTGGCAGCTGGCCGGATCGCCATCGCGGCCGGCGCGGCCCGCCTCCTGGTAGTAGGCCTCGATGCTCTCGGGCACGTTGTTATGGATGACGTAGCGCACGTTGGGCTTGTCGATGCCCATGCCAAAGGCGTTGGTGGCAACCATCACCTGAATATCGTCGTCGATAAAGGCGCGCTGGCTTTGGCGGCGGGCGTCATTACCCATGCCGGCATGGTAGCGGCCAACGCGAATGCCGCTGGGACCCAACGCCTCAGCAAGCTCTCCTGCCAGCGCATCAACCGTCTTGCGAGTCGAGCAATACACGATGCCGCTCTCGCTCGAATGCGCGATCACATAGTCGCGCACCCACGCGGTCTTAGCCTTGTCGCCCATCTCCTCGCAGCCAAAGTAGAGGTTCTTGCGATCGAAGCCCGTCACCACCGTCGCCGGGTTTTGCAGGCCGAGCATCTGCTGAATGTCCGCACGCACGCGCTCAGTCGCTGTAGCGGTAAAGGCCGCCACGATGGGGCGCTGCGGCAGGGAATCGATAAACTCGCGAATCTGCAGGTAGGCGGGGCGGAAATCCTGACCCCATTGGCTCACACAGTGGGCCTCGTCAATGGCCACGAGCGGAACGCCGATGCCGCCTTCGGCCGCAGCTTCCTGCGCAAAGGCCAGAAAACGCGGCTCGAGCAGGCGCTCAGGTGCCACATACATAAGCTGGTAGCGACCCTCGCGCGCCCGCTTGCGCACGGTATTTTGCTGAGCCGGCGTAAGGCTGGAGTTGAGATAGCTGGGGCGCGCGCCCGCCGCAAGCAGTGCGCGGGTCTGGTCCTCCATAAGCGACAGCAGCGGACTCACCACAAAGGTGATGCCGGGCAGCATGAGCGCAGGCACCTGGTAGCAAATGGACTTGCCGGCGCCCGTGGGCATAACGCCCAGCGCGTCGCGGCCGGCAAGGATCGCATCGACCATGCGGTCCTGCCCCGGGCGAAACGAGGTGTAGCCAAAATAGGCGCCGAGCGTGTCGAGCGCCATCTGCTGCATGCTATCGGTCATGGTTTCCTAACGTCCAAGTCATCTGCCGCCGATTATACGCCGCCACGCGGACCGCTGCCGTACGGCTGTCAGCCACGCTCATTCTGCGGGTAGTCATTGGGGACGTTCTTGAATGACTAGTCGTTTAAGAACGTCCCCAACGGCTAAGCTCTTGACAGGCGTGGAAACGTCTCAGGTTGAGCATAAGTCAGCGAAAACGCCCCTAAGCGAGCAAGGTGACGTGAAAGAGGAGGGAAGCGTACTTCGGTACGCGACCGACGATTGAACGTCAGATTGCCGCTTAGGGGCGTTTGCAGCGTCGACCGGTCCGCCGTTCGCTAGAACGGCGGAACCAAGGGCGCAGCGTCGGCCCGTTGCGCGGTTTGGAAAACCGCGCAACTAGAGCTACATGACCATAACGTAGCGCGATCCCACGTAGTACTGCTTACCCATCAGGACCGGCTCGCCATTGGGTCCGATAAAGCCGGCGCGCAGGTTGAGCAGCGGATCGTGCGGAGCAATGCCCAGCTCAGCCGCCTGCTCGGCGTTGGCGCGAACGGCTTCGACCGTACGGTAACCAACCGAGACAATCGGCGTTCCGCCAACACGCTCGACCTCGGCAAAAATCGACTTGTCCTCAAGATCGGCCGTCAACAGCTCACGGTAGGCGTCAAACGGCACAAAGATGTTCTCTTCAAAGATGGGCTCGCCGTCGGCAGTACGCACGCGCTTGATGTGCAGCAGCAGCGCATCCTTCTGCAGGCCAAAGAACTCCATCTCGTTTTGGCGCGCCGGCACAATCTGGCGATCGATTACGTGCGCACCGGCCTTCATGCCGTTGCCGGCACACAGCGCGGTAAACGTCTGCAGCGTCGAGGCGTGAAATTGGCGATTGATGTGCGGCGTGGAAACAAAGGTGCCACGGCCCTGCTGCTTAACCAGGTAGCCATCGGAGCACAGCTCCTCGACGGCGCGACGCACCGTAATTCGGCTCACCTCGTACTGCTCGGCTAGCTCGAGCTCGGACGGAATACGCTCCTTGGGTGCATAAACACCTTTCTCGATCGCATCCTTGATCTCGTCGTAAATCTGCTGGTAAAGCGGTGCATTTTTGGGTGCAGGCATATCTAATCACTCTTATCGAAATATTGAAATAACTAATACGTATATAACGTCTAGTTTCATGTTACCTCATAATGATAAAACGATACACCGCATACAGCAAATCCTTACCTGCCGTCGTCCTGTTGCAGGCTGTCCTGATCGATGAGGCGCGCCTGCCTGCTGGCCATGCGCGCGGGCTTGTCGGGATCGGGCACGGCCGTGGGCATGGGCTCGTCGACATGACCGCCCCACCAGCCGCCCACAAAGTTGAGCGTATGGAACACATTGATCACGGCGCCGGGATCAATGTCGCACACCAGCTTGATAATGTCCTGGCTCTCGTAGGTCGAGACAACGGCATGCAGCAGGTACATCTTCTCGCGGCTGTATCCGCCAATGACCTCGGCACAGCTAATGCCATGCTGAAAATGGTCAACATAGGCGGTCATGACCTCGTCGGCCTTGCGCGTCGTGATCTGCAGCGTCACGCGATCGTAGCGACGATAGAAGCTGTCGATGGTCTTGGTCGAAATAAACTGGAACACGATGGAGTACGCCGCGTTGTCCCAGCCAAACATAAAGCCAAAGATCGCCAGGATAAAGCAGTTGAAACCAAAGATAACGCCCCAGATGGTCTTGCCCGTGTGGTTGGAAACCCACAGCGCGATAAAGTCGGTGCCGCCGGTGGATGCGCCGGACTTAAGCGCGATGGCAGCGCCCAGACCCGAGACCACGCCACCAAAAATGATGAGCATGATCTTGTCGCCCAAAAACGGCGCGAAGTGAAAGACGTTGAGGAACAGCGACGAGAGCATGACCTGCATCATCGAGAAGATGACGAAGCGCTTGCTAATGCCGCTCCAGCACAGGAGCGCCACGGGGATGTTGAGCGCGAGCATGCCGAGCGAGATGTCGATGTGAACGCCGCCGAGCGAGGTGACGCGATCGAGCAGGACCGCGACGCCGGTGAGGCCGCTCGGAAGCAGGTCGGCGGGGCGAATGAACGCCTGAATCAGAAATGTCTGGAGAACGGCGGAGATGGTGACCGCCACGGCAGTAATGGCGCGGCGGACGATGGTGAGACGGCCGAGCACGAGCACGCGGTCCGTGAGCTGATCGATGGCGTTCGCCACGTAGGCTCCTTTCGAAGGCAGATGTAATTGTGGGGCATGCCGGCGATTGTAGCATGGAGCGCGAGAGGGCGCTTCAATTCACCCTCTCTCGACAACCAAAACGAGCCAGCAGCTCCCCAACCAAAGAGCCAAATTCTAAGTGAGTAGACTTTTCGCGATCTACCAAGCGCACTCAAAACAGCCACCTCTCCGACCTGCGGTTTTACTAAGGCAGATACGCTTTGTGCTCGGCATGTGCCAAAAAGTCTACTCACTTAGTCCGAGTCGAAGCCAAACGGATCTAAATCAAAGCCAAAATGAGCCAATCCACCGCAAGAGACGTGTGAATCCGCACTTCTTGCGGCGAATTGACGCTACAAAGCGGTCAGAATGTCGGCGAGGTTGTCGATGACGGCGTCGGCTCCCGTTTGGTCCAGGTTAACGCCCTCGTGCGGACGCAGTGCCAGGACGCGCGCGCCGGAGCGCTTGCCGGCCTCGATGCCCAAAGGCGAGTCCTCGATAACCAGGCACTCGGTAGGCTCCACCCCCAGTGCCTCCATGGCACGCAGGTAGATCTCGGGGTCGGGCTTAAATGCACTGCACTCGTGACCGCTGATGGTGTAGTCCAGCACGTCGGTGATACCGGCAATCTCCACCAGCTCGTCAATGAGCTCGCGATAGGACGAGCTCGCGATGGCACACTTGACGCCGCGCTCGTGCAGCTCGCGCATCACCGGCTCCGCCTGCTCGTTGAGCAGCTCGGCATACGGAACAGGGTGAACCGGGCTGTAGACCTGCTTGTACTCAACGCGCAAGCGCTCGCGCAGCTCAACATCGTCGGGCACCAGCGACTTCCAGATGGCAGGCTCGTTAGACCCCGAAAGATCGGGGATCTCGTCAAAGTGGAACCCCTTTTCCTCCATAAACGCCACGCGGCGACGGTTGTAGAACCACTCGGTATCGACCAGCACGCCGTCCATATCAAACAGCACTGCCTTGATCATACGCATCTCCTCCCACCCGCCAAAAAGGGACAGGTTTATTTTGGTAGGTTTTATCTGGGGTTTTGCGGCGCGACGGGCGCGCCCTCCCCAGAGCAAAAAAGGGGACGGGGCGCAAACCCCATCCCCTCTCAATCAACCTGTAAGGTCTACTTACTTGTGATTAGTAGGAAAGCTTCCACATGTAGCGACGCATGGTCAGCGGGTGCTGACGGGCCTCGGCGATCTGGTTGCCGTACTCGCGCATAACGGCGAGGTGCAGCAGCGGGTTGAAGTAGGTGACGACGCTTGCCGGCACGGCGTCGGCCAGACCGTAGTCCTTGGAGTCGATCAGAGCGACCTTGGCGCCCATGCGCTTAAGGAAGGTGAGGGCGCGGGCGTCCATCGGACGGGTGGCACCGTCGGACATGAAGAAGACGTAGGGCTTACCCTCGGTGGAAACCTCGAACGGGCCGTGGAAGTACTCGCCGGTGTTGTAGGCGGCGGCATCGATCCACTGCATCTCGGTGAACAGGAAGGCGGCGTGAGAATAAGCCATCTTCTCGGAGGCACCGGAGGCCATGAAGTAGATCATCTTGTCGTCCTTGAAGTCCTGGGCGAACTGCTTGGCAAGACCCTTGGCGGACTGAGCGGCGTTCTCGCAGAGCTCGAAGACGTTGGTGAGGCCGGTGATCATGTCCTCGTAGTGGTCATAGCCTTCGGTCTGCTGAAGGATCTCGAGTGCAAGAGCGATGGCGTAGCCGGGCTTCTCGCACTTGGCAGCGTAGTTGGCGTGGAAGCCGTGAACGATGACGTGGTCGGCGTCGACGGTCAGAGCGGAGCCAGCCTTGTTGGTAAGGGAGACGACCGGGCAGTTGTGCTTCTTGGCGGTCTTGTTGGCCTCGACAGTCTCGGGCGTGGAGCCACCGAGGGAGCAGGTGATCACGAAGGTGTGCTCGTTGACCCAGGAAGGCGTGTCGTAGTTGAACTCGTTAGCGGTGAAGATCTGAACGTTCAGCTTGTCCGTGTTGTTGGCCAGGAAGTACTTGGCGGGGTAAAGGTCGGACATGGAAGCGCCGCAGCCGACGAAGGCGACGCTGTGGATCTCGTGGTTGGACAGGACGTCAGCGACGATCTGCTTAGGGAGGTTAAGGTCGATCTCGTACATCTGACACATTCCTTTCGATTTTTTGCGGCGCCACATTGCCGGACGCACGCAGGGTTACCGTAGTTAGGACCGAGTCGCCGGCCCGTTGAGGATGTGACAAGGGAACTGTCCCTTTGACACATTTAGGGATGGAAGCCTGCCTGGGGTATGGGATGCCAGGCAGGCCCCCGGGGAAAGCGGTTAGACGCTTGGTCGCGACTAGGCCAGGATGCCGGCCGCGGAGAGGGCGATGCCACCCACGATGGCGATCACGAGAAGCCAACCGGTGTTGACGTTCTTCTTGATGAGCCAGTACATAAGGCCGGTGAGGCCGAGGGAGATCATCTGGGGCATCATGCCGTCCAGGATGTCCTGAATCACGACGGTGCCCTCAGCGAACTGCAGCGGGGTGGTGGCGCCGATCAGCGTAGCGATCATGCCGCCCACGGACATAAGACCCACGATGCCGCAGACATACATGAGCTTCTCCATGAGGTCGCCGCCCTGGAGCTTGCTCAGGTACTCGTGGCCGCCCTGATAGCCGATCTTGGCTGCGAACCAAGTGATCAGCACAGAGGGGACGATGGAGATGAGCATGGCCAGGATCGGGCCCATGATGGAGCCCTGTTGAGCCAGCTGAACGCCCAGGCCAAAGGCGATAACGCGGATGGTGCCCTGGAAGAAGGAGTCACCGATGCCGGAAAGCGGACCCATGAGGGAGGTCTTGACCGCGTTGATCGAATCGGGGTCGAAGTTCTCGGGATCCTTGGCGTACTCCTCCTCCATGGAGGCGGCGAGGCCCAGGATGAAAGCGCTCGTCTGCGGGGTGCAGTTGTAGAACGCCATGTGACGGTGGTAAGCCTCTTTCTTAGCAGCGAGCTGCTTGGGGTCGGACTCGTCCGGATAGAGGCGATCGAGCGTGGGGACCATGCCGTAGAGGAAGCCCATGTTCATCTGACGCTCGTAGTTCCAAGAGGCCTGGATGGCCCAGGAGCGCCAGAAGAACTGGCTGACCTTCTTGTTCAGGGACACGTCCTTGGTTGCGGTTGCCATAGTGTGTTCCTCCTTAGTCTTCGTCGTCTTCGAGCGGATCGTAGTCGGAATCGACACCGGCGGCTGCATGGGAACCGTTGAACTTGAAGCCCATGAAGACGATAGCCAGGCACACACCGATCAGAGCGACCGCGATGACGGACAGGTCGAGGTAGGCGGCGAGCAGGAAACCGATGAACAGGAACGGAGTCATACCCTTCTTGATCATCATGGTGAGCAGCAGGGCCAAGCCGTAGGCGGTCATGATCTTGGTCGAAACGTTCAGACCAACGGACAGCCACTCGGGAACCATGTTGACGATGGCCTGAACCAGGTCGGTGCCAACAAAGACGGCCAGGAAGATCGGCAGGAAGTACATGATGGCGTACAGACCGGAGCCGGCGCAGATGTGCATACGGTAGGCGGTCTTGAAGTTACCGTTATCGATCGCGCTATCGGCCACATGGGTGAGGGCGGCGATGATGGAACGGAACACGATGCCGAGGAGCTGACCCAAGACGGCGACCGGGATGGCGATCGTCATGGCGGTCTCAGCAGAAGCATCGGTCAGGCACGCGAAGGCAGCTGCCACGATGCCGCCCAGGACCATATCGGGCGGAACGGCGGCGCCGACCTGCACCAGGCCCATGGACACGAGCTCGACGGCGGCACCGACGGCAAGGCCGGTGGGCACATCGCCCAGCAGCAGACCGACGAGCGTAGCGCCAACGAGGGGCTGCTCGAAGTTAAGACGACCGAGCAGGCGGGAGTCCCACATGCAGAACACGCCGACGAGGCCGACGAGCACCGCACTGATGAACGTATTCATACCCTTCTCCTTTCAGTCAGGCAAAAGCCTGGTTGATTACAGCTTGGCGTCGATGTCGACGCTCTGATACGTAGGGGTCTGCTGGACGTAGAGCTTGATGCCCATGTCGAGCAGCTGGTTGACGTCGGCCTTCTGGGTGGCGTCGAAGAAGACGGAGCTGTCCTTGCCGCCGACCTGTTCGGCACCGTCGTGGTTGGCGGTGGCGCCCAGGTTGATGGCGTCGAGCTTGTAGCCCTGGCAGAACTGCAGCATCTCGGCAGTGTTGCCAAAGACGAACATGACGCGCTCGCCGAGGGTGTTGAGCTTGTCCATCTTGGCGAGGGCACGCTCGACGGTGAAGACGTTCAGGCGCACGCCCTGGGGCTTGGCCAGCTTAAGAGCGCCCTTCTTGATGTCATCGTTGGCGGCAGCGTTGTCGACGACGATGATGCGCTCGGCCTGAACCTTGGTGGTCCAGGTAAAGACGACCTGGCCGTGCAGCAGACGGTAGTCAAGACGTGCGAGGACGATCTTGGCGGGACCGGAGCTGTGACGGGGTGCCTTGGCCTTCTTGGCGGGAGCCGCGGCGGCCTCGACCGGTGCGTTGGGGTTGGTCAGACCGGTGCGGGCCTCGTTGATGAGGGCCGCGAGCTCGGCGCCCTTGACGGGGACGGGGCTCATAGCGAGCGTGAGCGCCAGCGGGATGTTGAAACCGCTGACAACCGTGAACTTCGTGCCGTTCTTGGAAAGCTCGACCATGCTGTTGTTGACCGAGCTGCCGAGCATATCGGTCAGCACATAGACGGTGTCGTCCGCGTTGAACGTGGCGATCATGGCGTCCACCTTATTGGTGATGGGCTCCTTGTCGTCACGAGCAAGCGACACGACGTGGACGTTCGACACGTCGCCGAGAACCATCTCGAGCGTGTCTTTGGCGCCTGCGGCCAGGCCGCCATGAGATGCGAGAATGATCTGATTCATCTTGCCTCCTCCTTTTCGTTATGGTCATTATAACGTCTTATACGTTGCGGATATTGCTAATTAGTATAAAGACCGTTCGCGGGTGAAAATCGACCGTTGACGGGTTTAACGTACTTGAAACGTTGGGGCTGGGTAGGCCGGCGCTGGCTGGATAATCCCAGGTCGGACGCCGTGCGCAATCCCTTATCGCACGAAGTACCAAGGGCTTTCCTGCACGGTGGGCTCCAGCGCGATGCCGGTGCGTTCCTTAAACAGATCCATGTCCTGCGATTTCTCCGTCCACCACGCGTTGGGCTTAAAAGTCATGCTCTCAGCGACATGACCGACAAACACACTGTTGCGCAGCTCGGAGAAGTCGGTGTTCATGATCAGGATGGACGCGAGCACCAGCACAATGCCCAGAACCTTGATCGCGCCGGCGGACTCGGCATAGACACCAATGCCCACTATTACGGTGACAACCGTCTCGAAAGACATTACGACGGGAACTTTCGATGTCTCGAGCCCCATGGACAGACCCTGCATATATAAGATGTAAGCCACGGCTGTGGGGATGAGTCCAAAGCCAAGGAACAGCAGCAGTAGCTGTGGCGACATTGCCGCGGCGACATCCGGCCACGGAGCCGCGATAGCTGCCATAACCGCACCGCCAAAAACAAGGCCCCAAAACGTGACAGCCAGCGGGTGGACCGTCTTGGTTGCTATCCGGCTAAACACCGCGAGCGACGCACCGCAAAGGCCTGCAATCACGCCCGACGTGACGCCCCAAACCGAAAAATGGAAACCGGAAAGGTCGCCATTGGTCACTGCAAGTACACAGCCACCTATGTTAAAAGCGATGGCAACGAGCTTGTTGGGGGTCACGTCCTCGCGATAAAGCACGCGGCCGAGCACGACGCCAAACACCGGCGAGGTATAGAGCAGCACCGAGGCCGTGGACATGCCGACCTCGCCCATGCACTCGTAATAGCAGGTGTTGGCGGCGGCCAGACCGACGATACCGACAAGCGCGCAGGGAACAAGCTCTTTAGGGCTTGCCTTGAACAGGGCCAGCGGACCCTGAGCCACGGTAGACCCCTCGCCCGGACGGCAGCCCATAAACATCAGGACCGGCACCAAGATAAGCGCTCCGACCAACAGGCGAAAGGCAGCCATGCTCTGGGACGAAACGCCCATGGCCGAGATGCCGTTTACAAAGATTCCGATGCTGCCCCACATAAGCGCGGCGATCAGCACCAGCACATAGCCCAGATTGCTTTTCTTCAACGCAGCCCCCTCGATATTGTTTCCAATATGTTTCATACTACGTTATAGTCGTTATATACATTTTTCAAGACACAAATCGGCGAGCGGGAAATCTGCTCTACCGCTACAACCCATTGGTACAAAGGGGCCAGGTTCATATGCACCAACTTGGTACAAAGCAACCTGTCCCCAATGCACCAACCCCTTGACAAACACGGCGACGCCGACGTTTTGGCAACGTCAGCGAGCGCCCGTCGTTTGAGCCAAGGTGCCGTGAAATGAAAAGGCGCTGACCTTTTGGTCGCGCCTTTGAAATTGAACGGCAGATTGGCCAAATGCCGGGCGCGCAGCGTCGGCTGGTCCGCCGTTCGGTAGAACGGCGGAACCAATACTCCTAGTAGTCCAGCTTCCACATGTAGCGGCGCGTCATGTAGTCCTTGTGGGTGACGGCAGAGAGCGCACGCATGTACACGTTGTTGAGAATCGGCGCAAAGATCAGGTGGTTGAAGTATTCGCTCACGCTGTCCTTGATGTCGTTGAGGCCGAGCTCCTTGGCGTCGAGCTGATAGACGCGCTCGCCACCGTACTGGTTGACGAAGCGGATGCCGCGCTCGTCATTGCAGCGGCTGCGGCCGACGCTGATGAGCTGGAACAGCGAGGTGCGCTTGTCCAGAATCTCAAAGGGGCCATGGAAGAAGTCGCAGGTGTTGATGATGCAGGAGTCGATCTGCAGCATCTCCTGCACGTTGCAGATGCTAAAGACGTAGGCGGCACCAAAGAGCGGTCCCTGAGCCATGACGTTGATGCAGGGCTTGTCGGCGTTCTGCTCGGCCCACTTGGCAGCGAGCGGACGGGTGTACTCGACGGCCTTGCGGTAGATGGGGTCGACCAAGTCGAAGGCGGCCATAGCGGTCTCGTACTCGGCATAGCCCTCGGTCTGCTGCGTGAGCTCCATGGCGATCATGGTCACGACGGCGGAGTTGGTGCGGCCCATGCAGGACTCGTCGACGGCCAGGCTGTCGTACTGGATCTTGTAGTCGCAGACCTCGGTGAGGCCGGACTCGTCGACATAGATGGCGATGGTGCTGGCGCCGTGGTCCTTGGCGACCTGGGCGGCGACGATGGTCTCCTTGGTGCCGCGCATGGACACGACGACGGCCAGGGTGTTCTCGTTGACGTAGGCAGGGGTTGCGTGCACGAACTCGTTGCTGGTGTAGCTGGAGCTCACGACCTGCGTGGCCTCGTGCTCCATAAAGTACTGGGCAGGATAGTTACCACCGTTAGATCCGCCGGCGCCGATCCACACAACGCGCTTGATGCCGCCCTTGTCTGCCTTGTCAGCCAAAACCTGGGAGACGACATCCTTAACCTGTTCCTGAGTAGTCATCGTGCATCAGCCTTTCTTCTCGTTTGATGCTCTTGATGGCATACAAGTTACATACATGTTTTGGTTATGTCGACTAGTTGTATGCTATATTTGTCTTAGATATTTTGCTGGTAAAGTTTTCGGCAATCCATTATCAGCGGTTTTGTTGTCATGTTGGATACATGCTTGGTTCAGTAAGCATACAGGTTAGATACAGGTTGTTCGCATGAGCACTTCGTCGAAAAAGAACTTGGCCCAATACGAGCGTCTGGCGGGTACGCTGCGTGACCGCATCGCCGCCGGCATCTACGCGTGCGGAGACAAGCTGCCGTCCGAGATGGAGCTCATGGGCGAATCGGGCCTGTCGCGCAGCACTGTGCGTCACGCGCTTAAGGTGCTTGTTGACGAGGGCCTGGTTCGCACCGAGCGCGGACGCGGCGCCTTTGTGGCTGACACGCCGGCGCTCCACGAGAACAACCTGGTGTTTTCGAGCTATACCAAGCAGGTCGAAGGCCAGGGTATGAAGCCCACCACGCGCACGGTGGACTCGGGCTTTGCCAAAGCAATGGGCAGCGTGGCCAAGTTCTTTGACGCTAGCGTGGGCAGCAAGCTTGTCAAACTTGTCCGCCTGCGTTACCTGGACGATGCGCCACTGTGCCTGGAGACCACCTATCTGCCGCCAAGCTTCGAGGCACTCATCGACCGCGATATCAACGGTTCGCTCTACGCCACGCTGCGCCAGGAGTTCCATCGTGCGCCGGCGCAGGGGCATAAGACCTTTGAGGTGTGCTATGCCTCGCAAAACGAGGCGTTTTTGCTCAACGTCGAGCGCGGGCAGGCGCTGATCCTGATCACCGACTACGTCTGCGACACCGACGGTCGCCCGCTCCATGTCTCCAAGCGCATCCAACGTACCGACCGCGCCAAATACACCGAGCCCATCGGCTAGCGCACCAAACGAGGCAAAATGTACCTAATAAACGTTTTACCTGCGGTTTTTATTAAATCTCAAGCCGGCATGGCGCAAATGCCAACATCGCCTGGCAACACGCGCCGCCCAAGCTCAACTGTTCCTGCCCAGAATATCCAGCACCGTAAACCTAAGTGAGTAGACTTTTCGCGACCTGCCAAGCACACCCAAAACAGCCACCTCCGTGACCTGCGGTTTTACTAAAGCAGATACGCTTTGTGCTCGCCTTGCGCCAAAAAGTCTACTCACTTAGCTCGCAAGGTGTCTCGACGGGACGATTCGAGTCAAAAAAGCGTACGAACGCGGCGCTTCTTGCGGCAATTTGATACCGCAAGACAGCCAAAAACCTGTCCCTAAATGGCAGGTTTGGGGAGGTCGGGGAACCAGGTTGGTTTGGGTTGGTTGGGAACGCGCTCGGCTAGGACCAGCTCCATCCAGCACATGTCGTACCAGCGGCCGAACTTTTGGGCGCAGCGGTCGAAGGCACCCACCAGGCGATACCCCATATGGGCATGGAAGTCCTGGCTGTTGTGCGTCAGGTACTCGTCGTCTTTGTCGTGCGGTACGGCGATGAGCGCACACATGTTGGTGATACCCATCGCGACCAGGCATTGCTTGAGCGCATCGTGCAGTTTGCGGCCCAGCCCACCATGGCGCACATCGCGCGCCAGGTAGATCGACGTCTCGACCGACCAGTCGTATGCCTCGCGGCTGTTGAGCGGGCTCACGTAGGCATAACCCACCGGACGCCCGTCCAACTCCATCACCAAATACGGATAGCGCTTGAGTGTACGCGCAATGCGCCCGGCAAATTCCTCGACGCTCGGCACCTCGTATTCGCAGGTAATCGCCGTCTTGAGCACATACGGCTCATAAATGGCAAGCAATGCCGGCGCATCATCGGGCGTCGCCAGGCGAATCGTCGGCTCGGACATCTTGGCCATACAGCCCCTCTCAAAAGCAAAGGCCGCCTTGCGCCAAACCCAGGCGCAAGGCGGCCCCTCGTCATTACATCAACCTACAGGACAGCCGCCAGCGCGTCGATGTCCTCCTGTGTCGTGGCCCAGCTGGTGCAAAAGCGCACCACGGTGTGGGTCTCGTCGTACTTTTCCCAGTACTCGATCGAAGCATGCTCGCGAATGCGGGCCATGTCCTCGTTGGGCAAAATCACAAACTGCTGGTTGGTGGGCGTCTCCAAGAAGAACTGGTAGCCGCGCTCATGCAGCACGCGACGAAGCGCCTGCGCCGTCTCAATCGCCTGGCGGCCAATCTCAAAATACAGGCCGTCGGTAAAGAGCGCCTCAAACTGAACGCCCGTCAGACGGCCCTTGGCCAGCAGCGCTCCGTGCTGCTTAATGCGCGGAATGGGGTGTGCCGGAGCGTGCATGCCGCAAAACACCACGGCCTCGCCGCAAAGCGCGCCGCACTTGGTGCCGCCAATGTAGAATACGTCGCACAGCTGCGCCAGCTCGGGCAGGGTAATGTCGCACTCATCGGCCGCCAGCGCATAGGCCAGACGGGCGCCATCCACAAACAGCGGAATCTGGCGCTTCTGGCACACCGCATGAATCGCCGCAAGCTCGGCGGCGGAGTACAGCGTGCCGTACTCGGTCGATAGGCTCACGTACACGGCACCTGGGAACACCGTGTGCTCGTAGCTCTCGTTTTCGTAAAACACCTGGATATAGCTGTCGAGATCCTCGGCATGCATCTTGCCCTCGTAGCCGGGAATGGTAAGCACCTTGTGGCCGCCAAACTCGATGGCACCCGCCTCGTGGCAGGCAACGTGGCCGGTCTCGGCTGCAACGACGCCCTCGTAGGGCGCAAGCAGCATGTCAATCACCGTCGCGTTGGCCTGTGTGCCGCCCACCAGGAAAAATACGTCGGCATCGGGAGCCTGACAGGCCTCACGGATGAGCCGCTTGGCACGCTCGGTGTGTGCATCGGTGCCGTAGCCGGGCTGCGGCTCCATATTAGTGTCGACGAGCGCCTGCAGCACTGCCGGATGTGCGCCGTGGGAATAGTCGTTGTTAAACGCGAGCATGGTAATCCTCTCTAGCCGGGCACGAGCCCGATGATTCAGGTGCCGCTATTGTACGCCGCTCGGATAGGCAATGCGCGCGGCAAGGCACTCAAGCGCCAGCACCAGGGCAAAGCCGCAGCTCACGTCACTCAAAAAGTGCGCACCGATCACGATACGACCAAAGGCGACGAACGCCGCAACCACAGCGGCGACCCAAAAGACCGCGCGGCGGCGCGACGGCTTTTCCTTAAAGGCCGCCGCGGGAAGCCCGGCGAGCATAAGGCCGATCGCCGCGTGTGCCGTGTGTCCGCTCGCAAACGACTTAAAGCCGTCCTTGATCACGCCGGCGGCGATATAGGTCCACTTGTCGGGGTTGCCGATCACCCACCACGGCTGAAAATCGAGCCCCTGCGTCACCTCGATCACGCGCATGCGCGGGCGCGACCACAGTGGCTTGACGATCACGTTGAGGATAATGGCCTGAGCGACCCACACGGCAAGCACCATCAACGCCCAGCGCGTGAGATCGTCGGGCGCGGTGTCGCGCGTAAGGCGATAGGCGATGAGGTTGGCCGCGATGACCAGCACAAACGTCAGCACCAACTGAACCACGATGAGTTTGCCGCCAACCCGCAGGGACGAAACGATCTCGTAGCCGACCAGGCCCACGTTGACCAGAACGCCCAGCACGGCGAGCCATTTGCTCCCCCTGGAGTCGGGACGCACCGCGCGTACGAGCATAACGCCTGCGACGCTCGCCGTCAGCTCAAACGGCAGCTCGCCGGCGGCCTCGATAAAGCGGCCGTACATGCTGGCGATGTTGAACAGCGCGCTCGAGATCTGGTAATCGAAGAAGCTGCCCACGCCCAGACAAAGGCACAGGACGACCGCGATAGCGGCGGCGTCTTTCTTATAGATGTACCCGAACATGCTTTCCTTTCCATCGGGCGAAGTTTTCAACCTGCAACGTGGCGGGGCAAAGAATCCTTGTCCCGCCACGCCACCTACCTGTTATTCATCATCGCTAGCACCCAGCTGCTGCAGCAGCATGAGTGCGGCCGCCACGGGACCGGCCTCGTCGTTGGCGTCGAGACCGCGGCCCAGGCCGCTGCCCACACCGGCGCCCGCCTTGTAGGGCACCGACAGCTTGCGGCTCTTGGGGAAGCTCACCGCGCCATAGCGGGTCTTAAGCTCAAAGGCCACCTTCTTGGGCACGTCGACGCCCAAAAACGTGATGCGACCGCCGCTGAGCGTGACGCTCTCGAGCCCCAGGCGCTCGCCGCGAATACGGATGCGCGCGCGGTTGAACAGGTTGAGCCCTGCCAACGGCAGCTCGCCATGCGCGGCCTCGGTCTCTTCCTGCACCTCATCGATGCTCTCCAAGTCCTCGGCCGCTGCGAGCTTACGGTACACGAGCACGCGCTGATCCACCGCCGGCAGGTACTCCTCGGACAAGAAGTAATCGGCCGGCAGGTTAATGCCCACGCTCGCCGCCTCCACGCCGGCGTCGTCGTCGCCGCGCGCCTCGGCCACGGCCTGGCCCAGCATCTGTGTAAACAGGTCAAAGCCCACGCTCGACAGATTGCCGTGCTGCTCGGCGCCCATAAGCGAGCCGGCGCCACGAATCTCCAGGTCGCGCATGGCGATGCGCATGCCGCTGCCCAAGTCCTGGAACTCGGACAGTGCGGTCAGGCGCGCCGTTGCCTCCTCGGTGAGCGGCAGCTCGCCCGGGAACATAAAGTATGCGTAGGCCTGTGTGGCAGAACGGCCCACACGGCCCTTGAGCTGGTAGAGCTGTGCCAGGCCCAGGCGCTGCGAGTCCTCGATGATGAGCGTGTTGGCGCACGCGTTGTCGATGCCGCTCTCCACGATGGTCGTGGCGATGAGCACGTCGATCTTTTTGGTCGCGAACTCGATCATCACGTCCTCGACCTCGCGCGGACTCATCTTGCCGTGCGCCACGCCCACGCGCGCCTCGGGCGCGGCCTCGTGCACGCGCGCCACGGCGTCGTCGATGGTCTTGACGCGGTTGGACACGTAGTACACCTGGCCGCCGCGACCCACCTCCAGGCGAATCGCCGCGCTCACCACGTCGGGGTCGTACTCCCCCACGTGCACGATCACGGGGCGGCGCCCGGTCGGCGGCGTGGTGATCAGGCTCATGTCGCGCACGCCGCTCGTGGCCATCTGCATGGTTCGCGGAATCGGCGTTGCCGAAAGCGTGAGCACGTCAATCTGCTCACGCAGGTTCTTGAGCTGCTCCTTGTGCTGCACACCAAAGCGCTGCTCTTCGTCGATGATCACCATGCCCAGGTTCTTGGGGTTCACGTCGGCAGAAAGCAAGCGGTGCGTGCCGATGAGCACATCGATCGTGCCCTCGGCAAACGCCTTGAGCGCGCGCTTTTGCTGCGCCGGGGTGCGGAAGCGGCTGAGCACCTCGACCTCCAGGCCAAACGGGGAAAAGCGCTCAAAGAATGTCTCGTAGTGCTGTTGGGCCAGAATGGTCGTGGGGCAGAGCACCATGACCTGGCGGCCGGAGTCCACGCACTTAAACGCCGCGCGCAGGGCGACCTCGGTCTTGCCAAAGCCCACATCGCCGCACAGCAGGCGGTCCATGGGCTTGGGCGCCTCCATGTCGGCCTTGATGTCGGAAATGGCCTCCAGCTGGTCGCGCGTCTCGTCGTAGGGGAAGCTCTCCTCCATCTCGATCTGCTCGGGCGTATCGGGCGGACAGGCGATACCGGTAATCGACGAGCGGCGCGTATACAGGTCGACCAGGTCAAACGCCAGCTTTTTGGCGTTCTTGCGTGCCTTGTTGGTGGCACGCGTCCAGTCGGCGGTATTGAGCCTGGTCAGGCGCGGCTTGTCGCCGTCGGGGCCAACATAGCGCGTGATGCGGTCGACCTGCTCGAGCGGCACGTAGAGCTTGTCGCCGTCGGCATATTCCAGCAAAAAGTAGTCGCGTTCCTTGCCGCCCACTTCCTGGCGCGCGATCTCGCTAAAGAGCGCGATGCCGTGGGTGGCGTGCACCACGTAATCGCCCGGCTTAAACGGGAAGGTGATCTGCGTAATGTCAACCTTGCGGCGGCTGCGCGCGCGGTTGGCATCCATGCGGGCGTTGAGGTCGGCGATCGAGAACACTGCCAAATTGGCGTCGGGTACCACCACGCCCTGCGGCAGAGCGGCATCGACAAAGGTCACGCGCCCGCGCGAGATGGTGGGCACGGCGGCACCGGCGGCAGCCTGGGCGGCACCCGCCTCGAGCGAGCGGGCGTTGAGTGCATCGGCCTTGCGCTCGCGAATTGCAGCATGGGCATCCTGGCGGGCAGCACGGTCGGCAGAATCCGCCGCCGCCACGCGCACGCGCTCACCAATGACACCGGCATTTTCGGGCGCGGCCGTCAGCGACTCCTCAAAGGTAATACCCTCATCGCCAAAGGTAAGCTCCATCGACTCGCGCGCGCCGCGGTCGGGAATGGCAAACACGCAGGCATAGCGCTTGCCCACGACCTCCTGAATACGCGTCATAAAACGGTTGTCCGAGCCTGCGATAGCAGGCTGCTCAATCTTGAGCTCGGCCGTCACCGCGCCGCCGGCACGGATGAGGCTCACATAGTTCAGGCGTTGCTGGGAGCCAAAGTCGAGTTGCTGGGCACGCACGTACAGGCCGTCCAGACGGTCGACCCCCGCCTCGCCGGCACGCGCCTCGATATCCTCGTAGGCGCGCAGGCAATCGTCGAACAGCGAGCGCGGCTCGGACAGCACCACGAGCGCCTTGCCGCTCACGTGCGACAACGGGCTCACGGTCTGGCCGTACATCACCGGCAAAAAGCGGTCGAGCTCAGGCGTGACGATGCGCGCATCCACCATCTCGAGCAGCGCCGCCAACTTGCTGTCGTCCTGGCTGGCGCGATAGAGCGCCACATGCATGTTGTGGACCGCCTCGTCGGTAAGTGCCAGCTCGCGGCACGGGAAGATCTCGATACTGTCCTCGTTGCCGATGGTCTGACCCGTTGAACTCACCATACGGCGGATGCGGTCAATCTCGTCGCCGAAAAACTCAATGCGCACGGGCGCCTTTTCCTGCGCGGGAAATACCTCGACGGTGTCGCCATGCACGCGGAACAGGCCGGGCGCGTCGGCGGCGCCGGCATTGGTGTAGCCCATGCCCACCAGGCGCTGCGGTACCTCGTCAAAAGGAATCTCCTCACCCACCGCAAAGGTCGTCGACTCCCAGTAACAGCTCTCGACCGGCGGCACACAGCGCAGCAGCGCGCGGGCCGAGGCGACCATGATGCAGTTGTCCCCGCGCACGATGCGCCCGAGCGCCTCGCAGCGCTGGGCCACCACGGCATCGTCGGGCGCCTGCTCGCGCCAAGGGTAGTCCTTGCGCTCGGGAAAGCGGCACACGTGCGCCAGGCCCACATAGGCGGCCAGACTGCGTGCGGCGCGATCGGCCGCATCCTCACCACTCACGATGTAGACCGTGGGGCGCGGACGACGCGCAAACTGGGCGGCCGCCATGAGCGTTCGGCCCGACTGAGACACGGCCAGCGTCACGTCCTCGCCAGAATCGAGCCCGGCCTCGACGGTCTGCAGTGCCTCGGCAGTGTAGAGCTGCGCGGCTATACGGTGAATGAGCATGCTGTTCCTCCGGCATTGCAACGCCAAAAGCCCGCCGAGGCATGCTCGGCGGGTCGTTCGTCAAATTCGTTGCCTGTCATGGTAGCGCATGGAGAGGACTCCGGCTCAAGCGTACGCCCAGCCCCGCAACAAAAACGCCAGACGAAGATGCGTTCCGCCCTACCCCGCTACGCGCACGCTGGGGCACAAATCTGCCAGCGGACACTCGTCACACTTGGGTTTGCGGGCGTCGCAGATCTCGCGACCAAAGGTGATCCATTGGTGGTTGACCGACTCCCAATACTCGTGTGGCAAAATCTTGAGCAGATCTTGCTCGGTCTTGAGCGGCTCCTTGGCATGCGTCTTGGGGCTCAGCATCAGGCGGTGCGCGATGCGGTTGACGTGTGTATCCACCGCGATGCCTTCCACGATACCGTACCCCACGTTGAGTACGATGTTCGCCGTCTTGCGCCCCACGCCCGGCAGCTTTACAAGCTCCTTCATGTCGGCCGGTACCTCGCCACCGTAGTCGGCAACGATCATCTGCGCGGCCTCCACGGCATGCTTGGCCTTACTCTTATAAAAGCCGAGCGACTTAATGGTCTCGGCCACATCGGCCACACTCGCTCCCGCCATGGTCTCGGGCGTGGGCCACTGGGCAAAGAGCCGCGGCGTCACCTTGTTGACCTGCGCGTCGGTCGTCTGAGCCGAGAGCAGCACCGCGATCAGCAGCCTAAAGGGATTCTCGTGGTCCAAAAAGCACTCGACCGGGCCATAGCGACGGTTGAGGCGCTCACACACCTCGATGGCGCGCTCGCGCTTGGCGGCATTGGTCTCGCGTGGCATAACGACTCCTCGGCTCAACGGCACAATAAACTTATGGGCACAATTGTCCCACGTCCGAGACGCTTACGCCTCCAAGAATGCGCCGGTCTGACGGCTCCACAGACTCGCGTACTCGCCACCCGCCTCGACGAGCCGCGCATGCGTGCCGTCCTCGACAATCTCACCATCGGCCAACACCACAATGCGGTCGAGCGCCGCCACGGTGGACAGGCGGTGCGCCACCACAATGGAGGTGCGCCCGCGCATCAGGTTCTCGAGCGCCTCCTGCACCAGCGCCTCGGACTCGCTGTCAAGGGCAGAGGTCGCCTCGTCGAGCACTAGAATCGGCGCGTCGGTGAGAATCGCGCGGGCGATAGCCACGCGCTGACGCTGGCCGCCCGAGAGCTTGACACCGCGCTCACCCACCATGGTGTCAAAGCCACGGGGCAATCGGTCGATAAACTCCAGGGCATTGGCCAGGCGCGCGGCCTCGCGAATCTGCTCATCAGTGGCGTTGGGACGACCGTAGGCAATGTTTTCGCGAATGGAGCGGTGGAACAGCAGCGCCTCCTGCGGCACGTAGGCAACCTGGCGGCGCAGGCTTTGCTGCGTGCAGCGCGAGACATCCTGACCGTCCACGAGCACGCGGCCGCCCTGAACATCGTTCAGGCGCAGCAGCAGCTTGGTAAGCGTCGTCTTACCCGAGCCCGATTTGCCCACCAGGCCCACGCGCTGGCCCGCCGCCACATGAAGTGTCAGGCCATCGAACACGTTCTCGCCCGCCGCAGCGTCACGGTACGCAAAGCTCAAGTGCTCAAAATCAATTGCGCCCTCGCGCACCTTGAGCTCGGGGGCGTTCTCGTCGTCTGCCACCAGACGCGGCTCGTCCAGCACGCGCGTCATCTCTGCCGCATCGCCCAAAGCGCGGTTAATACGCTGCATCATGGAGCTCACGTAGTTCAGACGCATGGTGAGGTTATAGGTGTAGGTAAAGATCATGACGAGCGAGCCGGCCGAGATGCCAAACCACGCGTTGCCGCCCGCCACGAACACACTCACCACGGCCATGGTGATGACGATAAGGCCCGAGGTCGTAAAGTTGCGCTGCATCATGGCGTGCATCGATACCGTTTCGGCATCGCGCGCGGCACGGTCGGCGGCATCGAACAGATCGCGTTCAAAGTCCTCTCGCCCGCAGGTCTTGACGGCCAAGATGTTCGTTACCGCATCGGACAGCACACCCGAGAGCTTATTCTGCGCGGCGGACGTCGCGGCCGAAAGTGGCATGATGCGCTTGTACATAAGCCAGACAAACGCAATGTAGACGACCATGATGCCCACCAGGATCACGGTAAATGTGGGCACCACCGGAGCGAGTGCGGCCACGGTGCAGATGACCGAGGTGATGGTGGGGATGAGCGAATACACCGTCACGTCGACCAAGCCCGTATAGCCGCTCATAAAACGGCTTGTCTGGCTCACAAGCGATCCGCCAAAGCGGCTGGTATGGAATGTCATGGATTGGTTGGAGAGCGTGTCGAAGCACAGACGCGCCAGGTGATAGTTGCCCGCAATCTCGAGCTTGTAGACGGTGTAGTCCTGCAGCTTGGAGAGGATTTGACCCACCAGGTTAACGAGCACGAGCGCCAGGATATAGGGGGCGAAGACCTCAAACACCTGGTCACCCGCCACGGGACCGGCTTGAATGCGGTCGACAATGAGGGCCATCACGTAGGTGTTGGAAAACGTGAGCAAAAAGATGTAGCCCGCCGACGAGAACACCGAGAGAAAGACGATCAGCGGCTGCGTGCGCGTGACGTCCCAAAAACGCTGCAGCGTGCGGCGCACGGTGGAGCGTTTGAGCGGACTGGTGCTTCTCTGAGACATGGGCTTCCTTTCGCGTCTGATAGGGCGAAACGCCATTGTTGCACATTGAAGCGCACTTCAGGCAAGCACGATGCGAAAAGCGGTGGGCACCCGCGTTTACGCCGGCGCCCCGCCGTCAGATGCAGCTAGTCCTCGTCTTTTTGGTCTGCGAGCAGGCCTGCGGACTCCAAGCCCAAAATCGCGTCGGCTTCCCCAGCATCCTCCAGCGCGTCGATGTCCTTGAGCTTGCGCTCCATGACGTTGGTGCGCGTGGTGATGATGCCCTCGACCGTTTTACCCGCGGTCTCGATCTGCTGCTGGGCGCGGCGCAGTGCCGCCTGATAACGTGGCAGCTCGGCCTTGACGGCGGAGAGCACGCGCAGTACGTCGTCGGTACGTTTTTGCAGCCTAAACGTCTGGTAGCTCATCTGCAGGCTGTTGAGAATGGCGGCCATGGTGCTGGGACCGGCTACGTTGACGTGATAGTCGCGGCCCAGGGTCTCGATAAGCCCGGGGCGGCTGACGACCTCAGCGTACAGCCCCTCAAACGGAACGAACATGATGCCAAAGTTGGTGGTCACGGGCACGCTCAGATACTTTTCGCAGATGTCCTTTGCCTCACGCTTGACCATAGCGTCAAGCGTCTTGCGCGCGGCGGCGACGGCATCCGCGTCGCCCGACTCCTGGGCATCGAGCAGATGCTCGTACGCGTCGCCCGGGAATTTGGAGTCAATCGGCAGCAGTACGGGGTCGCCCTCGTCTACCGGCAGCTTGACGGCAAACTCAACACGCTCCGAGGCGCCGGGCTTGGTGGCAACGTTTTCCAGATACTGATCGGGTGTGAGGATATCCGCCAGGATCGCGCCCAGCTGCACCTCGCCCAAAATGCCGCGCGCCTTGACGTTACCCAGCACGCGCTTAAGGTCGCCCACGCCAGTGGCGATAGATTGCATGTCGCCCAGGCCCTTGTACACGGCCTCGAGCTGGTCGCTCACCTGCTTAAACGATGCAGACAGACGGTCGTTGAGCGTGCGAGAGAGCTTCTCGTCCACCGTCGCGCGCATCTGATCGAGCTGCACGTTGTTGTCTTTGCGGATGGCGCCCAGCTGAGCATCGACCGTCTCGCGCACCTTGTCCAGGCGATGCTCGATGCCCTCGCGATTGGCGCCGAGCTGTTGGGCCGTCTCACGGCGCAGGTCATCCATCCGGTCACCAGCTTGCGAGAACTCGCGTGCGATGGCCAGGTAACGTTGCTGCTCCACGGCCGCATCGGTCGTCTGCTGCTGCGCGATGGCATTGGCCGTGCGGCGTGTTTCGGCCAGCGCGACGTTCAGGGCATCGAGCGCGTTGTTGGCCTGCTCGAGTGCTGCCAGCGTTTCCGCGCTACTGTCGCCACGCTCCCGCAACTCGGCACGAAGGCCCTTGAGCTGCAGGGCACAGGCCGCAGCGACCCCCACCGCCACCAAAGCAATCACAATAAGTGCAATATCAATTGCAGACATAAACTCCGCCCAACAAACCCAATCGAGCACCAATCAAAACCGCGATCAATCTTACCCTGTCAAACGCAGCTCATGTCCAATCGAGCGCAGACAAGTTACCTTTGCGCTATGGGTGCTGGTCCGCTAGCTCTCCCAGCTGGCGCGGATGGTTGCTGCGACATCCCCCAAGCGCTGACCGAGAGCTGCCAAGTGCTGAAGTACCTCATTGGGCGAGGCGCCGTTGAGGATGCACGTGAGGGCATATGAGGCCAAGAAGATTGTCGCGAGCCCCAGCGGAATCAGCACGATCATCGCCAGCGTACGCAGGCGCTGGGCCCAGCGACGGCGACGCGCACGATGCTTGTCGAACGCGAGCTCCTGCGCATATGAATCTTGCTGTACGGAATAGGCCTCTGGCGCCGATTCACACCCGGGCACAGCTGCAGGTACAGCAGCGGGCACGACGTTTTGCACGGGCGCCTGGTTGGCAACCCCTTGCATTTGCATCTCCATGAGTCGTTGCTGCTGACGCAGCATGCGCTCAGCTTGTTGCTGCGGAGTCTCAAGAAACAGATCCATACTGGCCTCCAAAATCGGAGCATTCGACGCTTACGACCAGCATCCCGCACCGCCATGACCGCGACAACGCAATCGCCGGCAATAGCCACAAAGTTTCTTTTGCTCAAAAGCTGTCGAAAAGCTCAACAACTCCCCTACCAGCACTTTCTCTGAGCTTTTTTCGCCAACAATCTTTTGGCCTTCCACCCTTACGCCAACTGACCAAAATCTAACCAATAGCTTGACGAAAATTGTGGAGACCGGGACCCCACAAAAACGTGCCGCCCCAAAAAGGGGCGGCACACAACCTTTTTTATCAGCTTTTCTGTATCGAGCACGCGACGACCCAACGCCGGAGCGCAAGGCGGGGAAATACCTTTGCCTCGCGCGACTCTGCGAAGCCGTGAGCGAGAGGGAAAGGTGTTTCCCCGCCCTGCGCTCCGCAGCAGCCAGCGCCAAGCGCTAGTAGTTCACCACCTGCTCCTCAAAGTACGCCTTGGGGTGGTTACACACCGGGCACACCTCAGGTGCCTCGGCACCAACGTGCAGATGTCCGCAGTTCAGGCACTTCCACACCTTTACGCCCTCGCGCTCAAACACCTCGCCCGACTCGATGCGCTCGACGAGTTTGTTGTAGCGCTCCTCGTGGGCCTTCTCGACGGCGGCGACACCACGGAACTTCTCGGCGATCTCGACAAAGCCCTCCTCCTCGGCGGTCTTGGCAAACTCGTCATACATCGTGGTCCACTCGTAGTTCTCGCCCGCGGCGGCGTCGCGCAGGTTGTCCAGAGTGCCCGGAACGGCGCCGTCGTGCAGATACTTAAACCACAGTTTGGCGTGCTCGGACTCGTTGCCTGCGGTCTCGGCAAAGATGTTCGAGATCTGAACGTAGCCGTCCTTCTTGGCCTTGGATGCATAGTAGCGATACTTGGTGTGTGCCTGGGACTCACCGGCAAAAGCGGTCTCGAGGTTCTTCTTGGTTTGGGAGTTCTCAAAATCCATAGGTGTACTTCCCTTCAACGCATGCCGCCCGTAGGCTTCGAGCGGCCTCGCCTTTAGGATGCCCTCAAGCCGAGAATTTAAACCTTACAATCCCGTTCTTCAGATTTGAGCGGGCTACACACTCAACCAACGATCGTCCTCGGCTCGGCAAAAGCCCTCACGCTCCAGGTCGGCCAGAATGCCCGCGACAAGCTCGCGCTCGACCGGCCCGCGCCCAGCCGCCGCTTCCATATCGTTAACGCCCACCACGGCATCAGCAAGCGTAATCCCCGCCGGTTGGCCATCGCGCGCTGCCAGCAACATGCGCACGATATGCGCGCGCTTTTGGCGACGTGAGCCCTCAAACTTTGATTGACGGCTATAGCCCGCCGAGCGCCTGGACGGATTGGGCAACGTCTTTTTTAGATATGCGCCGTAGTCCAGCAACGCGTAATACCACGCGCGCGGCGTGTCGGCATCATCGAGCGGCACGGCAAAGGGAGCGATCTCGTCGGTCGCCGCACCGGGGACCGCCGGACAGGCCGCCTGAATCAGCGGCACCAGCTCGCGGTCGGGAACAGCCGGTACATCGGGAAAGAAGTGATGCAGAAAGACCGTGCGCACGTTGGTCTCCAGATACACGCCCGGAAGATCAAACGCAAACGACCGGATACCTTGCGCCGTTGCCGGGCCAATACCAGGCAGAGCGACCAAGTCACGCGTCTCACGCGGAAACTCACCGTCCCAGTCCTCCACAACGCGCTGAGCGGCCTTGTGGAGCGCCAGAGCGCGTCGGTTGTAGCCCATGCCCTGCCAAGCGTCCAAAACATCGGAAGGCGCGGCTTGGGCAAGCGCCTGCACGGTCGGAAAGCGATCGAGCCACGCCGGCATACGCGTCTCCACGCGTGGCACCTGTGTTTGCTGCAACATGACCTCGGAAAGCCAAATGATGTACGGATCGCGCGTGCGGCGCCACGGAAGGTCGCGATAACGCAGGACCCCTTCCGAACGAATCATCGAACGAAAGGGGTCCTGAATCATATCTATGCTCCTTATGCGGCGCTATTCCTCCCGGCATGTATACGCACAGGTGGCGTACTCGGGAAACGCTTCGCGGTCGGCGAACTTGGGATCGACGGCCGGGAACTGGCGGTGAGCGACGATGTCGCCGAGCGAAACGGAATCGAGGTAGTCGCGCATCAATGCTTGAGCTCCGGCCCACAGGGGATGATAGCAGCACGTGCCCATGCGCGCACAGTCGCCATCGGGTGCGGTGCAATCATTCATAACCATAGGGCCCTGAACGGCCTCGACGACCTGACGAATGGTAACGTCGTCCGGACTGACCTTGAGACGCATGCCACCGTGGACGCCACGCAGGCTCTCCACAATACCGGCCTGGACCAAACCGTGCTGAATCGAGCGGGCAAACGAATACGGGACATTGACCTCTTCGGCAGCGGTGCGAACAGAAAGCAAACGCTCCGGATCCTCGGCAAGCATCGCCAACATACGAAGGGCGTAATCAGTCTTCCTCGATATGTCCATTTTTCCCCTTTCAAGGAATACGAACAGCTCGAACGAGCTCCGGGGCCGAGCTTGTGTCGAGACGCTAAATGACCGCAGGACATCCAAATGGTAAATCGGATATCCACTGAATGCCGCGCTTGGAGCGAAATGCATCAGATGCGGCCCACAGTGCAATTTAGTATAACCTAACCCCCTGCTTCGTTGAACAGGTGTTGCGCAACAAAGCTGTTGTTTAGACAGATATGCTTATTAGATTTTACTTGCGTTCCCGAAGGGGCGGGGATTCTGGGCGAAGATGCGCCAGGGCGATCGTTCTATCGAAACAAAGTGCATCAAACGCAAAAAGCCACGTCCGAAGACGTGGCTTTAATTGCGTTGGCGGGAAGTACGGGGCTCGAACCCGCGACCTCCGACGTGACAGGCCGGCGCTCTAACCAAACTGAGCTAACTCCCCAGGCAGACGTTCGCGTTTGTTTCCGCTCGCGTGCGCTGCGGGGATTAGTATACACAGAAGTCTGTCCGGCGCGCAACAACTTTTTTGAAAAAATTTTTCGGTCCCTCCGGGAGGGTCTCCGGGGCGGGGTTGTCTAAGGTTTTTGTTGAAGCTCGGCCTTTGGCTCATAAAAAACGGGAGATGCAATCTGCATCCCCCGTTTTTGTTACGGTTAGTCTAGGTCAATAAACTTGGTGCTTAGGATCTTGCCGTCTTTAACGAGCATTCTGGCCATGGTGGGGCCTCGGGTGCCTCTGGGATAGCTGGCGCTGCCCGGGTTGAGGACTAGGCAGCGGCCCACTTGGGCTTCTTTGGTTACGTGGGTGTGGCCGTTGATGGCTACGTCTACGGATCCCACCGGAAGGTCTTCGCGGTAGTGGGCTACGGCGAATTTGAGGCCTTCGTAGGTAAAGAGCGCAAGACGGTCTACATCGGGGCCGTAGTCGCGGTAGTAATCGTTGTTGCCCAATACGGCCCGCACGGGGGCGATGGTGCATAGGTGCTCGTAGTCCATCTCTGACGTAAGGTCGCCGGCGTGGATGATCAGGTCTGCGCCCTCAAGCTCATCCAAGAGCGCAGGCGATAAATAGCCGTGGGTGTCCGAGATGATGTCGATGCGCTTGGCGCTTGCGCTGTTCATGGGATCCCTTCCGCAAAAAACGATTCGGCAGATACATACAAAAAAGGCCCCACGGCCCCGCAGACGATGGGTCTACAGGGCTGCGGGGCCAGTGTGCTAGAGACTCAGAGCCTTCTTGAGCGGCACGACGCGGCGGCGCGAAACCGGCACGCGTTCGTCGACGCCCGTAATGCCCAGCTGGATGGCGCCCGAGGGCACCGTCTCAACGTCCGTGACGCACGCTAGGTTGACGATATAGCGGCGGTGAACACGGAAGAAGCCAAAGTCGCAGAGCTTGGCCTCAAACTGCGCCAGCGAGGTCGTCGACAAAAAGCGATCATCGACGGTATAGATGCAGGAGTAATCGTCCTTTGCCATGATAAAGCGGATGTCATCCACGGGAATGAGCACCTTGCGGCCGCCCTTTTCCACCGGGATACGCTCGATGGTCACTTTGCTGTCCGTAACCGGCTTGGCGCGTTGCATGACCTTCTCGATCGCGCGATCCAAGCGAGCTTCCTCGACCGGCTTCATCAGATAATCGACGGCATCCACGTCGAATGCCTCGACCGCATGGTCGCTATACGCAGTCACAAACACGATCGCCGGCGGATTTTTGAGCTTATGCAGCGCCTCGGCAAGTTGCAGGCCCGAGGCACCGGGCATCGAGATATCGAGAAACACGACATCCACGCGACTTTCCATAAGCATCTCGATGGCGGAGCGGACGCTCGACGCCTCCGTGATCGTGCCGATCTTGCCCGTTTGCTCGAGCAGGAAGCGAAGCTCCGAGCGAGCCGGCGCCTCATCATCCACAATCATCGCACGCAGCATAGGGATAAAACCTTTCGTCAACTAACTACGCCGGGCATCCGTCGCATGACGTTGAGCCCGTAGCCTTTTATTTTACTCTTGAATGTCAAAGATGCTCTCTGACAAATCAAGATGAAGGAGCACTTTGGTGCCCTTGCCCGGCGCCGATTCGACACGCGTATAGGAGTGCGGCCCATAAAAGCGATGGATGCGCTCCGAAATATTGTGCATGGCCACACCGGCGCCGCCACCCTGGGGAGAGCTGGCGTCGGGACGGGCAGAGCGCTCGTCAAACAGTCTGGCGGCGGTACCCTCATCCATGCCCACGCCATTATCGGCCACGGCAATCAAGATTGCATCCTCGCCGTCTTGGTGAACGGTCACGTCGATCCTCAGGGCGTCGTCATCGCCCATACCATGACGTACGGCGTTCTCGACAATCGGCTGGATCACGAACGCCGGCACCAGCGTATCTTCCACGTCCTCGGACACATCGAACGTCGCAAGCACGCGGTCCTCGCCAAAGCGGGCCTTCTCAAAGGTAAGGTAGCGCTTGGTCTGTGCGACCTCGCGCGAGACCGGAATAAGCGATCCCGAGTTGTCGAGCGTGGCACGATAGAACGATGAGAACTCACGAAGCAGTTCGCGGGCCCGCAACGGGTCGGTGCGCGTAAACGATGCAATGGTGTTCAGCGTGTTGAACAGGAAGTGCGGGTTAATCTGCGCCTGCAGCGCACGCACCTCAGCGCGCGCCGTGAGTTCCTTTTGCACCTCGAGCTCGTGGATGGCGAGCTGCGTGGACAAGATCTCGGCAAAGCCCGAGGCAAGCGCGTACTGGGTACGGTCGACGGCGCGCGGGGTCTTGTAGTAGAACTTGAGCGTGCCGACGGTACGATCGCCCACCTTGATGGGGGCGATAATGCCGGCGGGGACTTGGTTGTGCGAGCCGTCCGAGCCCACGACATCCACCATACGGTTGAACGACTGCACGATGCCATGTTCGATAACGTAGCGTGTGGCAAGCGTGTGGATGGGAGAATCTGGCAGTAGTTTTTCCTCAAACTCTCCCGCGCAGGCAAGCACGTTGCCCTCGTCGGTGATGGCCACCGTCATGGCGCGCGTCTCGGGCAAAATGCGCCGGCACACCAAACGCGCCGACTCCTGCGTCAGACCGCCCTTAATGTCCTCGAGCATGGCCGAGGCCACCGAGAGCGTCTCCTCGGTGTACTGGGAGCGCACCGAATCGGGATTGAGCGTCAAAAAGATAAAGATGCACAGAAAGATGCACAGCAGCGCGCAGGCAATCACCGTGGCGATCGGCTCGATACCGGTCACCAAGGCAAAAATAAAGTACACCAGCACGCAAATGGCGCAGGCAACGGCAATGATGCGAAAGATTGATATTGAACTATCGCGCTGGGCGCGGCGGTCGATCATTCGGCCCCCTCCAGGATACTGATCAGTTGTGCGTCACGCCAAAGCCCGTCCATGATCTTGGGCCAAAAGCTCTGGAAACGCAGGTAGCTTGCAGCGTTTTGGCGCGCATAGGCCTTTGCCTCGTCGATGCCATGGCGCCAAATGCGCAGGTAGCCCTCATGCTCGCGGGTAAACACGCTGCGGACCATAGCGGTCTTGCGCACGCGGTCGTCGAGCTCGCGCGAAATCCACGGGCCCGGGTAGGGCATGAGTGATGCCGCCGTAACGGGAATGAGCTCCTTTTGATGCGCGGCGAATGTCAACTTGGCCCGTTCGTAGTACCAACGGTATACATCCTGCATAAAGCGCGGTGAGCGCTTTTCGGACTCCGGAGGCAGATGGCGCACGGTCCACTCGTTATCGAACCACACGTCGTAGCCAAACATACGCATGTTAAAGAGGTAATCCAAGTCCTCGCCGCGGGTGATAAACGGGTCAAAGGCCACACGCGTAAAGGCGCGGGCGTGCAGGGCCATCAGGCCGCCGCACACGTAGTTGGAGCGCGAGATGCGGGTGCCCGAGAGCGCCTTTTTCATCCAACGGTTGAACTCGATGCGCTTGGTCCACCAACGATGGCAGATGCCCGCCTTGTCCGTGGGAGCCAGCGGCGAACCGTCGCGATCGTAGAAATAGCCGCTCTTGACCAAGATCGGCAAGCCCTGACGCGTCTGCTGCCCCAACGCATAGGTCGCGCGCTTCATAAAGTCGGCGTCGATGACAGTCTCATCGTCATCCAAAAAGATAACCGCGTCATGCCCCAGCACAGCGGCACAGGCTAGCCCCATGTTGCGGATGGCACCGTAGCCTCGCAGGCTCACGCACTCGCCCGAACCCTTGGGCGCGATCTGAGCAACCCGGTCTGCGATGCGCGAGGCCTGGGTGTTGGTGACAACGGTGACCTTGAGCGTGGGATGCGCGTCGACAATCTCGCGCACGCGCAGCGACACATCGGCTGTGGCAGAAACGGGACAGACCACCAAAAGGATGATGCGCGGGATGTCACGTACCTGCTCAAGCGAGGCCAGGCAGCGGTCGAGTTCGGGATTGTCGGCGTTGAGTCGGGTCGAATGGTCATAGGTGCCAGGGGCGTTTGCGCAAGCGTCGTCGCCCGCCCAATACGTTGGAATCACGACTGTGGCGTTCATGCCTTACCCTCCCTGCAACACAAAAACGGGACGTCGCCAAACACAGGCGACGCCCCGCGACCTAGCTGATTCCATCATACCCACTTGGGCAAATCATTGCTCGCAAGTCACAATGTTTATTGCGGATAACCCCAAAAGAGTACCGTGGACAGGCACAATAGCCGCTCGCTCCTATGCGGCATGCTCTGCCGCCCGAGTCATGCGGGACAGGCGGACCAGCAGCATAAAGCCAACGACCAGCAGCACACCAATGGAAAGGACGCCCAGCGACGGGTTGCCGGTCAGCGAGGTGACGACCGACACCAGAAAGGTGCCCATAACGCTTGCATAACGACCAAAGATGTCAAAGAAGCCGTAGTACTCGTTGGACTTTTCCTTGGGGATAATGCGGCCAAAGTAGCTACGGCTGAGCGCCTGCACGCCGCCCTGGAACAGGCCGACCAAAATGGCAAGCACCCAGAATTCAAAGGCGGTCTTTAGGAAGAACGCGGCGAACAGCACAATCCCCATGTAGGCGGCGACCGCCACCAGGATCATGTTGAGCGTGCCCACGCGTCCGGCGAGCTTGCCGTAGATGATGGCGGACGGAAAGGCCACGAACTGCGTAACGAGCAGCGCCAGCACCAGCTGCGTCGAATCGATGCCCAAGGCCGATCCGTAACTGGTGGCCATGGAAATGACCGTGTGCACACCGTCGATATAGAAGAAGAACGCGATCATGTAGACCAGCACGGTCTTATTGTGGGCAATCTCGCGCATGGTGTGTCCGACCTCGGAGAACACACCGCCCACGATGTGGCCGATGGTGTCCTCGGGACCGCGCTCGCGACCGTACTTTTGCTTATAGGTGCGAATGAGCGGCAGGGTAAAGATGAGCCACCAGGCACCAGTGATGATAAACGACAGACGCGTTGCCAGCATGGTGGGGATGCCAAGAGCGGGGCCACCCATGATGAGCGCCAGGCAGATGACGAACGGCACGGTGGAACCGATGTAGCCCCAGGCATAACCCGAGCTGGACACGGCGTCCATGCGCTCGTCGGTGGTAATGTCAGGCAGCATGGCGTCGTAGAACGTCATAGAAGAGTTAAGGCCGATGGTGCACAGCACGTACACGGTCAAAAATGCCATGGCGGACATTGGGATAGCCTGCGCCAGGCAAAGCACCAGGCCCGTGAGGAAGAAGCCCAAGAAGAACTTGATCTTGTTGCCGGCGTAGTCGGCAAGTGCGCCCAGAATGGGCATGAGCATGGCGATGACCAGCGAGGCGATCGTCTGCGCATTGCCCCAAGCGACCACCAGGTCGGCCGAGGAAGCGCCGGTATTGATGGCGTTAAAGTAAATGGGCACCACCGAGGTATTGAGCAGCACGAGGGCCGAATTGCCCACATCGTACATAACCCAGTTACGCTCGAGCTTGGTGTATTTCATGGACAGGGACCCTTCGTATTTGCCCGATATGCAGTTAGTTCATCGTACCCCAATTGTCCAGAAGCACCGGTAAGGATTCGGCAAAGGGGCACGCATGAGCCCTATTCCTCGCGGTCGAACTCCTCATCGGCATTGAGCACGCGACCGCTGTAATTGACATGGTTGGTCACGGCTTCCATATCGCCGGTCTCGATAAAGCGGGCAACCGTGCACTCGTAATCGAGCAGCGCGCGGTCAAAGACCTCGGGGAAGCTCTCGGTCGAGACTTCATCGGTAAAGGGGTTCTTCCATGCCAAGTGGCCCAGGTTGCCGGTACGCTCGGTCAGCTCGGTCGTCACGCGGTGCGCAAGGCCGTCGAGCAGCGAGTAGTCGTGCACCAAGCCCTCAACCAGCGAGATCGCGCGCGTCTTTGCGGAGCCGGCCGGCTCAATCGCGCGGTAAAGTCGCTGCATATTGGCAACGGCAGCACCGTACTCCCCCGCCGGAATGTCAATGCCGTACACGCGTCCGGCAACATAGCTCATCAGCACGCCGGCCACGCGATTGATGCGATCGGTGGTGACGATCTCGCCCGCCGGCGGGTAATCGTCGACCGTAGCGCCATCGCGTTTAAGCTGCAGCATCAGTACATCCAGGTCGCTCTCGATCACGGCATGGACCTGACTGCTCGAATCCTCAAGCTCTGAATCGGACTCCACGATGCCAAACTGCTGCTCATAGACAAAGGGGTGAGCGTTGCGGTCGAGCACGTAATGAGACAGCAGGCCCAGCGCAAAGGCACGACCCAAGCTGGCATCGCGCGGCAGCAGATGCGACACGCCGTCGCGCAGGCACGCGAACTGGCGAGACATGCGCGACCGATGCATGACCTGCGCCAGCAGCGTGCAGTCGGAAACACGCGGTGTCAGAATGTGAAAGAAAAACGGGTCGGGGCCTTGGTTGCCCAAGATAAAGGCAATGCGCTCTTCATCGGACGTGATGACGCACTGCGGAAGACGGTCGATGCTTTCCTCGCCAAACAGATGATGGGTGATAAGCGCGGGCATAATGATCCTTTCGATTTCATTCGATGCCACCCATTATGCCCACCGCGCGCCCATGCCAAACCTGCGATGGTAAACGACAGCACGCAAGCCTCTTACGCAAGCCCCAGGTGCGACTTGACCTCGGCGGCACGACGACGGGACACCGGTACCGTCGAGTTCACGCGGTCGAGCCTGAGCTCCATCAACCCCGTGGAGCCAATCTCAACATTGTGCACGTCTTCCAAATTGACCAGGTAGCTGCGATGAACGCGAATAAAGCCCTCGGAGTCCAAGCGACGCTCGAGCGAAGAGATCGACTCATTGATCAGGTACGTTCCCTCGGCGCAGATGGCGTTGCAAAAATCGGCGCGCGCCTCAAAGTAGCAAACGTCTGCGGCGGGAATGAACACCTTTTTGCCCCCGCGGTCCACCGTCAGACGCAAAGGCTGGCGCGGAGCGTGGATAACACGACGGACGCCCAAGGCCGCCTCGATCTTGTCGAGTGCCTTTGACAGGCGTGCGTCCTCAACCGGCTTGACGACATAATCGACGGCATCGAGGTTATAGGCATCAGCCGCATACTCGGCAAATGCCGTCACAAACACCACGACCGGCGGCGTCTTTAGGTTCTGCAGCGTCTCGGCAAGCTCAATTCCCGAGCGGCCGGGCATCGTGATATCCAAAAACAGCACGTCGGGCTTGTTCGACAGAATCGACTCCACGGCCTCGGTGACATTGCCCGCCTCGGCAATCTGTCCCACACGTGCATCCTTTTCCAGCAGATAACGTAGCTCAGCCCTAATAGGAGGCTCGTCATCAACCACCAAGATGTTCCATCCCTCGGACATATGCGCTTCCCCTCTTTTTTCTCTCAATCCAACCGCGCGCTACACCTTCATCGGCGCCGGCTCATGCGGCTCGCCGTTCAGCTCGACGATGACCTGCGTTCCCACGCCCTCCTGGGACTTCACGCGCATGCCAGAATCTTCCCCGTAAAAGAAATGGATGCGCTGAAGCACGTTGAAGAGCGCCAGGCCGCAGCCTCGCTTGATGGAGCCGTCGGCGGTAATGCTCTCGGGCTCCTCTCGGCGATGCTGCTCAAACAGGTGCGCGCAGACTTCTTCGCTCATACCGATGCCGTCATCTTCGACGATGATCTCCAGACCGTCATCGGTCTCAAAAGCCCTAACACGAATAGAAAGCGGCTCGGTCTCGCGCTGCGCATGCTTGATGCAGTTTTCGAGCAGCGGCTGCAAGATAAACGGCGGCACCATGCTGTCGCGCACCTCAAAGTCGATATCGACCGAGACGCGCAGACGGCCGTCGCCATACCGGGCCTGCATAAGGTTGATGTAGCGAGTGCCCTGTTCCACCTCGTGCTCGAGCGTTGTGAGGGTATCGGAATCAGAAAGCGTCTGACGGTAGTAATTGGAAAAGTCGATGAGCAGCGACCTGGCCTTGTCCGGCTCGGTACGCACGAGCGACACGATGGTGCTGATGGTGTTAAACAGAAAATGAGGATCGACCTGCGATTGCAAGGCGCGCAGCTCCACGCGAGCTGTAAGCTCGTCCTGGCGCTCGAGCTCAAAGCTCGCAAGCTGCGTGGAAATGAGGTCGGCAAAGCCCGAGGCAAGCGCCGTCTGGCGCATATCGATGCTGCTCAGACGGGGATAATACAGCTCGAGCGTGCCCACGCAATGCCCGCGCACGGTAAGCGGTGCGACAATACCGGCGCGCAGGCGCGGAAAGTAGCCACCTGTCTCGGTCGAGGCATCGCGCGAGAAAACGCTTTGCTCACCGCTGTTGATCACATTGAGCGTGGTCCGCAGCACCACCGGGGTGCCCGCGGGGCATTTTGCCGAGTCCTCGCCCCAGCTTGCCAACACCTGCTTGCCGTCGGTAAAGCAGATGGCAGAGGCGATGGTTTCGGACAGGATGATCTTAGAGGCGCCCAGGGCAGCTTCGGGCGTAAGGCCGCGCGACGTGTAGGCGAATATTTTCGACGCGATGGCGAGCGTGCGGTCGGTAGCGCTCGATGTGAGGTCGTCGGGAACGACAAAAACGTACGAGAAGAAGAAGCACAGCATGACCAAGCCGGCAATGACGACAACGGCCGGAACGGGATTGGGATTATCGGTTAGATCCCAGATGAGCAGCAGGATAAGCAGCGGAACGACAATACCGAGCAAGATGGCTTGAACCACATGCTGAGCGGTACGAAAGACCTTGGTAGAGTTGTAGCTCTTGCCCAGAATCAGCCTATTGAGATCCACCGTCATCTCCTTCTTACTGACGCACCCCATAGCAATAAAGAGGGCCGCAAGCGACCCTCTCCATTGCATTATGCAATCAAAAACTGTGTTTTACATCCAGCCATCGACAAACGGTATCTTAGGCGCTGTATTTGTTGGCCTCGCCAAAGGTGCCAGCCTCGACGATCCAGCCGTCCTTCATGATGACGTCCATGTTGTCGGTGTTGAGCACGTGGATGTCGGCGGCGACGTCACCGTTGACGACCAGCAGGTCGGCGCACTTGCCGGCCTCGATGGAACCGGTCTCGTCCTCGATGTGGCACATCTTGGCACCGTTGAGGGTGGCACAGGTGATGGTCTCGACCGGGGTGAAGCCGATCTTGTCGACGAACTCGTACATCTCCTCGATAGAGCAGGTGCCGTACGGGGTGACGAAAGAGAAGGAGTCGGAGCCGATCGTCATGACGACGCCGCGCTTCTTGGCCTCGCGCAGGCAGTCGTAGTTGCGCTGCAGCTCCTTCTCGACCAGGGTGCCCTCGTACTTGTCGTGCAGCTCGGGGACGTAGACGGGCGGATAGGTGGCGTACCAGGTGGGCAGGAAGGCGATCGTCGGGGTGAAGAAGGTGCCCTGCTCGGCCATGAGGTCCATGGTGCGCTCATCGATATCGAAGCCGTGAATCAGCTGCTCGCAGCCAAAGCGAACGGAATCGTAGGCAGCGGCGTGGTTGTTGTAGCAGTGGCTCCACACGGGGATGCCGACCATCTTTGCCTCTTCGACCACGGCCTGGATCTCCTCGGAGCAGTAGTGCTGGTCGCGACCGGAGTCCCAGCGCCAGATGCCGCCACCGGTAGCCCAGATCTTGATGGCATCGGGGTTCTCGCGCAGGCGACGACGGACGGCCTTGCGCAGATCCCAAGGACCGTCGACCTGGTCGCCCCAGGGGTGCGATTCCTTGTTGAGCTGCTGGCTGCAGTGGTGGGAGTCGCCGTGGCCGGCAACGCGGCAGAAGCCGAGGCCGGTGGCCAGAACGCGCGGGCCCTTGAAGACGCCCTTGTCGATGCAGTCGCGGATCTGGATACCAAAGCGGCCGATCTCGCAGACGGTGGTGAGGCCGTGGGTGAGGCAGTCGTAGGCCTGCTTGACGGCGACGGCCTGCTTCTCGAGGAGCGGCTGCATGACCCAGTCGGTGTCATCGTCGGTCAGATTGCCCGAGAAGTGCAGGTGGGTGTCGATCAGGCCGGGAAGGACGGTCTTGCCGGCGGCGTCGATAACCTCAACGCCCTCGGGAAGGTCCTGCATAGCACCGGCATACTCGATCTTGCCGTTGTCGTCGACGAGAACGAGGGAGTTCTCGACCGGCTCGGCACCGGTACCGTCGATGAGCTTGCCGCCAACGATTGCGTACTTAGTGGACATGGTTCCTCCTTATGGATCCATATAGTGGGCGAGGCCGCGTTGGGTTAAGGCCTCACAAAACTACCCAAGTGGTGCCGGGTTCGGTGCGCGGAAGAGAGGGTTCCGCGCACCCGATCCGCCCCGGCTAGGCGTTATTTTTTGCGGGAATTGGTGAAGGCCATGAGGGCCAGGCCAATAGCCAGCCAGCCGATCACGATGCTCCACTCCACCATGTTGAGGGAGGCGGGAGAGAACGGGATCACGAGCAGGCCAATGATGGTGCCGCAGGCAACGATAGCGAGGCTGATGCCAAACTTGCCGCCGGGCACCTCGTAGGGACGAGGCAGGTCGGGCTCGGTGAAGCGCATGCGCAGGCAAGCGAGAGCGACCATGCCGCAGGAGAAGATGAAGGCGAGAGCCGACACGTTGGTCAGAGGGATGAGCATGTTCTTGCCCAGGAACGGACCGACGACGGTGATGACGCCCAGAACGACGCAGGCGAGCTTGGGAGCGCCGGACTTGGGATCGACCTCGGCGAACTTCTCGGGCAGCTGGCCCTTGCGGCCCATGGCGAGCATGATGCGGCTCGTGGCGCCGTAGAAGGAGTTCATCGGGCCCATGGGTCCAAGCGTGGCAATGACGAGCATGGCCAGGTACAGGAGCATGTTGATGCCCTTGAGGCAGGCAAGCGCGGGAACCGGGCTCTTAACGAACTCATGCCAGTCGAGGATGGTGCCGAACGAGTAGATGCAGACCATGTAGAAGCCGCCTGCGGCCAGCAGGGCCAGGGAGATGATCTTGCCGAACTTGTTCCAGTTGAGGCCCTCGGCTGCTTCCTCAGCCTGCTGAGGAATGGTGTCGAAGCCGGCATAGAAGAACGGGGTCAGAACCAGGACCGAAACGATGCCTGCGAACAGGCTGGTGCCCTCGGTAGCAGGCTTGCCGCCGCCAGCACCGGTGACCTGGGAGAACACGGGCATGGCGTTGTCCGGCGAGCCGGTGAACAGCGAGACGCCCATGGCGAGCAGCATGCCGCAGAGCAGGGCCTTGGTCAGGAAGGCCTGCAGCTTGGCGGCTGAGCTGGCACCGCGGAAGTTGAGGAAGATGACGTAGACTGCAAAGCCGAGCGCGATCAGCGTCGGGAACAGGTAAACGTCGGCGCCCAGGATGGTATAGAGCTTGACGGCACGCAGCCACTCAAGACCGGGCAGGCTGCCGAACATCTCGGACACGAGGGTCGAGATAGCGATTGCCTCCCACGGGCACAGGATGCCGTTGCCCAGGGCCAGGAGCCAACCGGTGATATAGCTCAGCGTACGGCCAAAGCTACGATCGACATACTCGACAATGCCGCCCGAGATGGGGATAGCAGCCGTGAGCTCACCGAAAACAGCTCCGACGGGCACGAGAAAGATTGCACCCAAGAGGAATGCGATCATAGCGGGAACGGGACCGCCGCCCACGACCATCCAGTCGCCGACCTGCAGAACCCAGCCAGTTCCGATGATGGCACCGAAACCGATGGTGAAGAAGTTCCAGAGCGAAAGCGTTTTCTTCATGCCACCGTTACCTTCGACTGCAACTTCTGCGTTCTTGTCCGCCATTGTTCCCCTCCTTTCCTTATTGACGCCTCTTTGGCGTCACCCCTTGCGCGGTCCGTTTTGCCGCGCGCTTTTATTCCATGGCTTTAAGATACGGCCTTGGCGCAGCAGCGCCGCTCGCAGCTCGACCGAAGGCAGAACTACAAAACGAGCGGCACCGTTTTTGGGACGAACGGCGGGAGACGTCATTCGTCCTGGACGCTTTCATCTTGTCTGCTTTTGAATACCTGTTGCCGTGACGCTTGGCGCGCGGCGCGGCAACGTTCATACCATTTGTCAGGCTTTTGGCGCACATACCCATGTGTCGTGCATCTTTTTATGTAGGATAGACAAGTTACACACGAGGCAAGGTGATTCGAATGGCATACGGATACAATGACGGCGACCAACGGCCACAAAGCGTGCGCCTTGCCGGCCGTACCACACCAACGCCCAGAAGCACCTCCGACAACGACAACCAGCAGCGCCCCCAAGAGCAGCCCGGGGCTTCTTCTCGGCAACAAAGCCGTACCGTGCAGCAGTCAGACCGCGTGAGCACGAGCGCACGCCAACGCCAGATCGACACATCGCAGCCACGCCGCTACGATTGCCGTACGACCGACTACTACGTTAAGCGCTCCTTTTCGCGACCTCAACGCAATCGCGGCAATTCCGCCCCTCGCCCCGCGTCGCACACCACAAGCCACGCACTTCCAGCCCGCCGCCTACGCCTTGCGCTTTGCTCCATTGCCGCCTGCCTCGTCTTTGTGTTTTTGGGATCCTGTATCTCGCACGGATCAGCCGGTCTTGAGCCCACTGCCGAGGACAAGCTGCTTAAAGCTCCCGTCGCGCCCGGTTACTCCTTTGCGTTCTCGACCCCACGCTCGCAATGGCAGGCCGGCACCATGCCCCACATCTACCAAATTGACCCCGCATGGTCGGAGCTGCCCTATGCCGGTGGCACTATTCGCGAAAACGCTTGCGGCCCCACTTGCCTCACCATGGTCTATATCTTTAAGACCGGCCACACCGATAAGACGCCGGTTGATATATGCACACTGGCCGAAGCCGGCAACTACGCCCCCACTGGTGCCACCGAGTGGTCGTTTATGACAGGCGGTGCGTGGCAGCTGGGACTCAACGGAACACAGCTCTATAACGATCGTGAATCGATTACCCAAGCACTTCGCGCGGGTGCGCCCGTTATCGCCGCAGTGCGCCCCGGTACGTTTACCAACGTAGGCCACTACATCGTGCTCTACGGCATCGACGATGCCAACCAGATTGGCGTCTACGACCCCAACTCGGCCAGCCGCAGCGCCCGTCGCTGGGGCGTCGTAGAGGTCCTTAACGAAGTCGAAGCCATGTGGGCCTACTACTAGTCATTGGGTACTCATTGGGGACAGACTTAAATGAGTAGTCATTTTTTGACCAGTCGTTTAAGAACGTCCCCAACGGCTACTCATTTAAGTCTGTCCCCAATGAGTACCCGCAGAATGAGAGTGGATAATCTCCCGTTTTTGGCCTGTTTGCAGGCTCAAAGTGGGAGATTATCCACTCTCGTCATTTTGGCGCTGCCCGCAGCACTACCCATGAACAGCTACCTCAATAGCAAAAGCCCCGCAGCCGGAGCGGACTGCGGGGCTCATGAAGAGAGGCTAGTTTGTGGGCGCTTTGCCTGGCGCCCACGAGAGAGGCAACAGAGTAGAGACTACTCGTGGATGCGGGTACCGGAGAGGCCGGCCATGGTCTCGGCGGCCTTGTCTAGAGCGCCAATGATGCAGGTGCGGCCCTTGCGGGAACGAGCGAACTTGATGGCAGCACGGACCTTGGGCTCCATGGAACCCTTGCCGAACTGACCCTCGTCGGCCAGACGCTCGGCCTCGTCGGCGGTGAGGTCCTCGAGCTCCTCCTGGTTGGGCTTGCCAAAGTTGATGGCGACATGCTCAACGGCGGTCAGCAGGAACAGAACGTCGGCGTCGCAGTCCTCGGCCAGCAGCTCGCCGCCCAGGTCCTTGTCGATGACGGCGGGAACGCCCTTGTAGCAGCCCTTGTTCTCGTAGTCGCGGACGACGGGGATGCCGCCGCCACCGCAGGCGATGACGATGAACTCGTTGTCGAGCAGGTTGAGGATGGAGTCAGCCTCGACGATCTTCTTGGGATCGGGGGAGGCGACGACGCGACGCCAGCCGCGGCCGGAGTCCTCGACGAAGACCTTGGAGGGATCCTCGGCCATGAACTCCTTGGCCTGCTCCTCGGTGTAGAAGGGGCCGATCGGCTTGGTCGGGTTCTTGAACGCGGGATCATCCGGATCGCACTCGATCTGGGTGACGACGGTGGCGGCGTGCCAACGCTTATAGCGCTTGTGCATCTCGCGGCCGATGCCCTGCTGCAGGTGATAACCAATGTAGCCCTGGGACATGGCGCCGCACTCGGGCAGCGGCATCTCGGGGGTACCGATGGCATCGTGGGCAGCGGCGAAGGCGTTCTGGATCATGCCGACCTGCGGGCCGTTGCCGTGGGTGATGATGATCTCGTTGCCCTGCTCGATGAGACCGAGGAGAGCGTGGGCGGTGTTGCTCACGGCCTCGATCTGCTCGACGGGGTTGTTGCCGAGGGCGTTGCCGCCAAGGGCGACGACAATACGATCGGGCTTGCCAAGAGGCTTAGACATTGCTGGAATCCTTTCTGTAAAAGGCCTACAACCCATTAATAACCCGCGTCCGTGCGATACGCGAGTTTATTAAGGTTTATATTCTCTTTATCGCTCATTTTATTCATTTTGAAAATACCTAAGCGGCGAACGGTCGATTTTACCCGCTCAGCGTAAAGAAGCCCAGTTCAGGCACATCTACGCCATTTACGTGCAACTTTATTTAAATAGAGCAGGGATTAGACCAGATTATGCAAACTATATCTTTGCTAAACACAAAACGGACAGCGCAATATCTTACTCGCACTATACGAGATTCTATGCACTTATAAGTTGAGTATGCACCCCTGCAAAAACAAGGGGCTTTTCATCCAGCATAAGGAATAATCAATCGCGTCTCACCCTTCGGCAAGCGACCGAGAGCGAACTGCGGTTTGGCCATGCGGGTCTGACCAAGGGTCCAAAAAACGAAATAGGAATATTGCTTTCGCTCCTCAAGCGTGATACTTTAGCCGAGTACAGCACGGGCTGGGGCGGCAGGCGTCTGTCGTGAAGTTTGGGTTCGGCGACCCCGTAGCTGTCTTCTCCTTTATCCGCCAGCGAGCCCCTTGAGCGACGGATTGAGGAGGTCCTTACTATGACAAAAATGCTCAAGATTACGCTGAATGGTGAGACGTTTCTCGCCGACATGCTCTGGGACAAAGCGCCCGAAGCATGCAGACTGTTCGAAGCGTCCTGTCCGGTCGAGTCGCGCATCTTCTCGGCAAAGATTTGCGATACCGAGGTGACCTATCCCGTATCGGGCCCCATCGCCAACTACGAGCACATCGAGAATCCCGTCTTTAACGAACCCGCGGGTGCGGTGAGCTGGTACGGCGGCTGGTCTTCGGTCTGTATCTTCTTTGATGTTTGCGAGCCTTTTGGCACCTGCAACATGTTTGCCCGCATCTGCGAGGCCGACCGCGAGCGCTTTGCCGCCGTCTGCCGCAATGTCTGGGACAACCAAGGCATGTACATTAAAAACGAAATCGTCGAGATCGAAACGGAGGCCTAAAGATGATGGATATCAACACCCTGCTCACGCTCGACCTTGCTGAGTACACCACTGCACTTGAAGCCCTCGCCGACCAAATGATACTCGAGGAGCCCCGCGACATCGACCTGATGCGCCGTCGCAAGCTCGACACCGGCCGAGAGTTCGCAGTATGGAACTTTACCGTCGGTTACTGCATGAACGCCGCCGACGCCCTTTCGCTCCTGCGCGCCCAAGCAACCGAGAACGCCAACGGCGACACCGCCAACTTGGCCACCCTCAATAACAGCGCCGCGCGCCTGTGCGACTGGTTCTCGGGCGCCTTCGACGTCACCGGCAAGATGGACGACACGACCGCCATCCTCGCCCGCAGCCGCGATCTCTACACCCAGGTCGAGACCCGCGAGCAGTTTGCCGCCCTCACCCGCGCCACCGAGCGCTATCTGGTTCAGCTGCAATTTTGGGTCGATCGCCAGATTCCCTGGCCGGCCATCAGCGACCTGGTCCACGGCTACCGCCTACGCACCGAAACCGGCGAGACAAGGTAAGCCGAACTAGCAACACCAACAACGCCCCATCGCGGGATCAAAAACAGCAATCAGGAGGCTGGAGACGCAAATAACGACGTCCCCAGCCTTTTCGCAAAGTACCGTGCTGGCTCGCTGGCTTTGAGGCCTAAGTGAGCTTTGCTATTTGCCAATTTTTGTATGATTTGGGTCAAATCTATTTGTCAATTTTTGTATGATTAAGAGCAAATCTATTTGCCAATTTTTGTCAATGAGGTGTTTTAATGCTACGCCGCAAGGTCACTGATAGGCTTTTGAGCTGGAAGAATAACTCCCATAAGGCCCTGCTTGTTACCGGTGCGCGTCAGATTGGCAAGAGCTATGCGATTCGCGCGTTTGGAAAGAGCAACTACGCTTCGTATTATGAGGTCAATCTGCTACTTGATGCCGAGGCAAGAGACGTACTTGTTGGCGCTAAGAACTCCATTGACTTCATCAACCGTGTGGCCCTTCTTGCGGATGCACCGCTTGTTGAGGGAGATACGCTTATCTTTGTCGATGAGATTCAGGAGTATCCGCAGATCGTTACACTTATGAAGGCGCTGGTCGAGGACGGACGCTTTAGCTATGTCTTCTCGGGGTCTATGCTTGGGACTGAGTTTAAGGGGATCTCTTCTTTCCCGGTGGGGTATGTCGAGCACATTGTTATGCGGCCAATGGATTTTGAAGAGTTTTGTTGGGCAAACAGCATCAGCGAGAATGTGCTTGCAGACATCCGCAGCTGCCTTGTCGAGAGGCGTCCCGTCGAAAATTTTATTCATGAGGCGATGCTCAAAAACTTTAGAGCTTATATCGTTTGCGGCGGCATGCCGGAGGTCGTTCAGAACTATATCGATTCGGGCTATTCGCTCGTGAGAACGCGTGAGCTTCAAATTCAGCTAGTCGATCAGTACAAAAGCGATATCTCTAAATATGCATCGACTCGAGCGTTTAACGTTCGCTCCATTTTCGAGCAAATTCCCGTTCAGCTTGAGGCGGAGTCCCATCGCTTTATCGTCTCGTCTCTAGGCGAGGGAGCTCGTCTTCAAAAATACGAGCAGGATTTCCTATGGCTGGTGAACGCAGGCGTTGGATTGATGGTCCCCCAGGTGACGGAGGCACGAAGTCCTCTCAAGAGGACGGAGAAAACGACGGCCTTTAAACTATACGAGTCCGATACAGGTATGCTCGCATCGCGGTATCCCGGCAGCACGGCACGCGCCGTCTACCTTGACATGAAAACCCCCAACCTCGGCGGCCTCTATGAGAACGTGGTCGCACAGGAACTCGTTGCCCTCGGAGCAGATACGTGGTACCACCAAACGCATGAGGTCGGTGAAGTCGACTTTGTAATCGAAGGTGCCCGCGGGCATGTTGTCCCAATCGAAGTCAAATCGGGCAAGAAAGTTCGAGCACATGCAGCCCTCGACCGTTTGATGAGTGTGGGCGAGTACAAAATTCCCGAGGCCGTTGTGCTGAGCCACGAAAACCTTTGTAAAGAGGGCAAGATCCTTTACGTTCCAATCTATATGACATTCTGTCTCGATGAGTTTATGGAAAAGGACGACCCCAACAACGATTTCTCGTTTGCACCCATATCTCTCTAGGTCATCTGAGTCCGCAAGCCAGCCCCCACGCCCAAAGTACTGCGCCTTTCGCGCCAAAGGCGCGAAACAGCAAGGGGATAGAAGGCAGCGACAACCAACTCCCCCACTATGCCCAAAGTGCTGCGATGTTTCGCGCAAAGCGCGAAACAGCACTGGGGCAGCAGAAGGCCACAATCAGCTAGCCCTCCATGCCCAAAGTGGCGCGTGGTTTCGCGGCCACGCCGCGAAACAGCGACCGGGACAAGGCACCCCCACAGCCACGTCCTTCATTCAGCCCCACAATCCGAGGACGTAGTCGTAGCAGGATCTGAGGGCTAACCTTCGCGGACACTCCGCAGGACGAAAGAACCCCCGCCGCACGTAGTGTGAACTGCGCAGCGGGGGTTCTTTCATGTCCGAGGACGTCCGCGAAGGTTAGCCCTCAGATCCTGCGGTGGGAGACCTAGGCCTCGTTGTACACCGTCTTGAGCTTCAGCAGGTGAGCGTAGCGGTCCATGGCGGCCTGCTCGTTCTCCTTGAAGAGCTCCTCGGCGCGCTCGGGGAAGGAACGCGTCAGCGAAGCGTAACGGGCCTCGTTCATCAGGAACTCCTGGTAACCGCCCGCGGGCTCCTTGGAATCGAGCGAAAACTTCTTGCCGGCAGCAGCCTCGGGGTTGAAGCGGAAGAGGTTCCAGTAACCGCACTCGACAGCCTTCTTCATCTCGGCCTGGCAGTTCTGCATGCCGCCCTTCTTGATGGAGTGCATCTCGCAGGGGCTGTAGCCGATGATGAGGGACGGGCCGTCGTAGGCCTCGGCCTCGTGAATGGCCTTGAGGGTCTGAGCCGGGTTGGCGCCCATGGCAACCTGTGCCACGTAGACGTAGCCGTAGCTCATGGCAATCTCGGCCAGAGACTTCTTCTTGGTCACCTTACCGGCAGCGGCGAACTGAGCGACCTGGCCCAGGTTCGAGGCCTTGGAGGCCTGACCGCCGGTGTTGGAGTAGACCTCGGTGTCGAAGACGAAGACGTTGACGTTGTGGCCGGAAGCCAGGACGTGGTCCAGGCCACCGAAGCCGATGTCGTAGGCCCAGCCGTCGCCGCCGAAGATCCAGAAGGACTTCTTGGTGAGGTAAGCCTTGTCGGCGAGGATTGCCTTGGAAGCGTCGCAGCCGCACTTCTCGAGCTCGGCAACGTAGGCAGCGGCAGCGGTCTTGGAGGCCTCGGCGTCGTTGACGGAGTCGATCCAAGCCTGACCGGCGGCCTTGAGCTCATCGGATGGACCATCGGCAGCGATGATGTCCTGGGTAGCGGCGATCAGCTTGTGCTGAACGGCCTCATAGCCAACGGCCATGCCCAGACCGTGCTCGGCATTGTCCTCGAACAGGGAGTTGTTCCACGCCGGGCCGTGACCGTCCTTGTCCTTGCAGTAAGGAGCGGTGGCAGCGGGGTTACCCCAAATGGAGGAGCAGCCGGTGGCGTTGGAAATGAACATGCGGTCGCCGGCGACCTGGGTCACCAGACGTGCATAGGCGGTCTCGGCACAGCCGGCGCAGGAACCCGAGAACTCCAGGTAGGGCTGCTTAAACTGGCTGCCCTTGACGTTGGCCGCGATGAGCTCCTTCTTCTCGGAGACGTTCTCGACCATGTAGTCCCAAACGGGCTGCTGGTCCATCTCCTGCTCGGTGGGAACCATCTCGAGGGCGCCCTTGGGGCAGACCTTGACGCAGTTGGTGCAACCCATGCAGTCGAGCGGGGACACAGCCATGGTGAACTTCATGCCCTTGGCCTTGGGGCCCATGGCGTCGAGCGTGCGGGTAGCCTCGGGGGCGGCGGCAGCCTCGTCCTCGGTCATCGCGAACGGACGGATGGTGGCATGCGGGCACACGTAGGCGCACTGGTTGCACTGGATGCACTTGGTCTCGTCCCAGTGGGGAACGACCACGGCGACGCCGCGCTTCTCGTATGCGGAGGCGCCCAGCTCAAACTGGCCGTCGGCGCAATCGACGAAGGCGGAAACAGGCAGGCTGTCGCCGTCCATGCGATCGATGGGCTCGAGCAGGTTCTTGACCTGCTGGGCGATAGCGGACTTGGTCTCCTCGGAGAGCTCGACGGGGGCGGCATCCTCGGCGGTAGCCCAGTCGGCCGGAACCTCGAACTTACGGAAGGCGGTAGCGCCGGCATCGATGGCCTTGTGGTTGGCGTCGACGATAGCCTGGCCCTTCTTCATGTAGGACTTGGTAGCCGCGTCCTTCATGTACTGCAGGGCATCCTCGGCGGGCAGGACCTTGGCCAACGCGAAGAAGGCGGACTGGAGCACCGTGTTGGTGCGCTTGCCCATGCCGACCTTGGCCGCCAGGTCGATAGCGTCGATCAGGTAGACGTTGACGTTGTTGTTCGCGATGTAGCGCTTGGCCACGGCGGGCATGTGCTCGGCGAACTCCTCGTCGCTCCACTGGCAGTTGACCAGGAAGGTGCCGCCCGGCTTGACGTCGCGGACCATCTTGAAGCCCTTAACGATGTAGCTGGGGTTATGGCAGGCGACAAAGTCGGCCTTGGTCACGTAGTACGGCGAACGGATCGGGGAATCACCAAAGCGCAGGTGCGAGACGGTGACGCCGCCGGTCTTCTTGGAGTCGTACTGGAAGTAGGCCTGGACGTACTTGTCGGTGTGGTCGCCGATGATCTTGATCGAGTTCTTGTTGGCGCCGACGGTACCGTCGCCACCCAGACCCCAGAACTTGCACTCGATGGTGCCGGGGGCTGCGGTGTTGGGCGCATCCTCGGCCTCGGGCAGGCTCAGGTTGGTCACGTCATCGACAATGCCGATGGTGAACTCACGCTTGGGCTCGTCCTTCTTGAGCTCCTCGAAGACAGCGAACGCGGACGCGGGAGGCGTGTCCTTGCTGCCCAGACCATAACGGCCGCCGACAACCTTGATGCCCGTCTTGCCAGCCTCGTAGAGAGCGGAGACGACGTCCTGGTAGAGCGGCTCGCCGATGGAACCCGGCTCCTTGGTACGGTCCATGACGGCGATCTTCTGGACGGTCTCGGGGAGAACGTCGACGAAGTGCTTGATGGAGAACGGACGGAACAGACGAACCTTGACCAGGCCGACCTTCTCGCCGTGAGCGTTGAGGTAGTCGATGACTTCCTCGAGCACGTCGCAGAAAGAGCCCATGCACACGACGACGCGGTCGGCATCGGGAGCGCCGTAGTAGTTGAACAGGCCGTAATCGGTGCCGAGCTTCTCGTTGATCTTCTTCATGTAGCCCTCGACGACGGCGGGAAGCTCGTCGTAGACCTTGTTGCAGGCCTCACGGTTCTGGAAGAAGATATCGCCGTTCTCATGGCTGCCGCGGGTGTGCGGGTGCTCAGGGTTGAGCGCATGGTCGCGGAAAGCCTGGACGGCGTCCATGTCGCACATCTCGGCAAGATCCTTGTAGTCCCACATGGCGACCTTCTGGATCTCGTGGCTGGTGCGGAAGCCGTCGAAGAAGTTAAGGAACGGGGTCTTGCCCTCGATGGCGGCAAGGTGAGCCACCGGCGAGAGGTCCATGACCTCCTGGACGTTACCCTCGGCGAGCATGGCGAAGCCGGTCTGACGACAGGCCATGACGTCGGAGTGATCGCCAAAAATGTTCAGGGCGTGGGAAGCGACGCAACGCGCGGAGACGTGGAAGACGCCCGGGAGCTGCTCGCCCGCGATCTTGTACATGTTCGGGATCATCAGGAGCAGACCCTGAGAAGCCGTGTAGGTGGTGGTCAGAGCACCGGCACCCAGCGAACCGTGAACGGTACCGGCTGCACCTGCCTCGGACTCCATCTCGACGACCTTGACCGGGGTGCCGAAGATGTTCTTGCGACCCTGGGCCGCCCACTGGTCGACATGGTCGGCCATCGGGCTGGACGGCGTAATGGGATAGATTCCCGCTACCTCGGTGTACGCATACGAAACATATGCGGCCGCCTCGTTGCCGTCCATAGACTTAAACTTACGCGCCATATACCCCTCTCCTCTCATATAGGTATACAGGCCCCGGCGATCGCCGGGATGTTGGCGTGATGGGATTTACGCTGTTGCTTCCAATCATCTGGCAGGCAGGCTCAGCAGCAGGTACGTGGCGTGGAGAGAAGACATGCCGAGGCGAGGGGCAACTGACGCGCCCCACAGACCCGACCGCCCGTCTTGCACATGACCGAGCGCCGCAAAGGCCGCATGCCGGATGCTCCCGGGCACGCCCCGGCGATGGGAAGCGCCCGCAACGGAAATCCGCATGCGGGTTTATTGTACCCCGCCTTCAAGTGTAATTTCGGCAAATATAGGCAGGCGGTAAAGGTTTACCTTGGGTGACTGCCAAGGGCAAAAATGGTCCCTTGGGGACGGAGGGACCATTTGGCGGGACTGGCTAGAGGGCACCGAAGAGGATGGCGTAGGTAGTGGATTCGCCGAGCTTGAGCTCGTCGCCGGGATTGAGTTGGGCGGAACGGCCGGGCTCGACCTGAATGCAGACGCGCGTGGCCCCGTTTACCACCACGGTTCCGTTGGTGGACGACAAGTCCTCGACGTGCCAGATATTTTGAGCATCGCACCAGATATGGGCATGGCGGGCCGAGACATCGTCGCCGACGTCGGTAATATCGCCCTCACCAGTGGCCAGCGCGCCAATCTCAACACCCTGCTCACTCGGCTGAATCCAACGCGGGGCGCTCACGACAAAACTGTTTTGCACGCGCAGCAAGCCCAAGGGGTGTGCCGGGGCGGGTTCGCGCTCGCCCGCGGTCATCGACATGCCAAGCGAACGCGGCGTGGAGGTGCCTCCGCCACAGGTCGCGTGCGCGTAGTCGATGGCATAGTCCACCGAGGACCGCACATCCGCCGAACAACCGACGGCGACAAACAGCACCAGCACGGCCTCGGCGCGCTCGGCGGGCATGAGTTCCGCCGCCTGGGACAGGCGATCGAGCGCGTTGCGATAGAGATTCGTGTCCTGGTGGCACTCTTCGAGCGCGCGTACCATCGGTTCACCTGCAGGACCGCACACCATATTGATCACAGCCGTGGAGTCCATGGGGTTGCGCTGGCGCAGGGCCAGTTGCGACATAATACGCGCAGCCGAGGTACCGTATTCGGCAAAGTAGCGCTGCTGAAGCGTGCCGACCGGCGCGCGAACGATAAAGCGGGAAACCCAAGAGCGATCGGCGGCTCGGCTCTGCGGGCTGCGGCCGTCGGCGAGCGGACGGGACGAAAGCACCAAGCCGCACAGCTCGATATGGCTCAGATGCGCCGCGCGCTTAAAGATGTCAAACATGGCCCCGCATGGGGTGAGCTCAACTTGAGATGCCATGACCTAGGCCTCCTTGGTCGTAGAAATAGAATCGGACGATACTTCGACAGGTCCGCCAAAAGTACGGACAGCTGCGGCTCCACCGGCAAGCGGAGTCGCCATCTGGGCTTTTATGCGTCGCGGTGCCGAAACGGGAAGTTCAAAGGCAAAGCCCATCGCAAGCAAAAACCACGTAAGCGTATAGGTTGCAACCAGAGCGGCAACAAGGCCGCCCATCACGGCGCGTTGGGAAAATACGCTACATGCAGCCACAACCAGCACCGGAACCTCGCAGGCAGAAAGCGCAAGCACACCCTGCAGGAAGCCCGAGCGCCGATCGCGCGCAAGTGCCCCCGCGGCAACGCCGGCTATGCCTGGCAGCGCCAACGCCAGTGCGGCAATAATACCCGGTAGCGACCCAGACCACACGAGCGATCCCAAAGTCGCCGTCACGCGAGCGCCCGACGCCAGCAGCGCGGCCGAAACCACGACCACAGCCCAAACCACGCCACAGACGACCGTCGCGCCGACCATCAGCGCGCGACGAACCGCGCGGCCAGACGCATCCATGGGGCACGGCGTGAGCGGCTCGCCGCGGAGCGAACGACCGACATTTTGCGCATAGTGGTCACAAAACGCCGAGAGCGCCGCCTCGACCGCCGCCGGCTCGGGACGATCTTTTTGATGGCTGGACAGACAGGCCATCACCACGTCGAACAGCTGGGCATCGACAAACGCCAGCGCATCGCGTAGCTCCTCGGAATCCGGCTCAAGCCCCAGCTGCTGGGCCTGCTCGGCCGCAGCGAGCGCCACATCGGGCTCACGACGAAGCAGCTGAGTCAAATCGCAACCGGGCGCATGGGCACCAATGGGATAGTCGGGCAGCGTGTCCATCTTGAGACGGTAGGGGCTGGCGATGTCGCGCGTCTTTTTGCGCGAACCCGAGGTGCCCGAAGTGCTCGGCGCGGCTTCGTATGGCGCGGCGCCGGCAATGAGCTCGTAAACCGTGCTTGCTGCGGCATAGACGTCGATCGCCGGCGACATACGCAAAGCGCGCAGGTCGGGAATATCGTCGGTGAGCATCTCGGGCGGGGCATAGGCAACCGTCGCGCGACGCAGCGTGGCATAGCGCTCCGTAAACGACGCCTTGCCGCCGGTACCGGCCACGGCCGACGCAGGCTCAAGCGCCAGCGACGAGCCAAAGTCGATCAGGCACAGGTCAAAGGTGCCCTCGGCAAGCTGCCGGTCAAGCGGTAGACGCGCCGTACGCACCATAATATTAGCGGGCGAGATATCGCGATGGACAAAGCCCTCGCCCACCAGGCTCATACGGCAGAGCAGATCGAACAGGTCGCGACCCAGACGCGCCGCCACAAGCGGCGATAGGCGGCCGGCATCGTCCACGGCAAAGCGCGAGCGCAAGCGGGCGAGCGTCTCGCCCTCGACCCATTCCATGACAATTGCAGGCACACCGTCGACCTCGCCCCAGCCATAGAGGCGGGGAAAGCCCTTAAGGCCCGAAAGGGCGCGATGGCATTCGTATTCCTCGCGAAACGCCGCTTTGAACTTGGCGACCAGCGCCTCATGGGCGGCGGCATCGTCAAACTCATCGCACGTTGGCAAGATGAGCTGCTTGAGTGCCACGGCCTCGCCTTGGGCGTTGACGGCACGCGTCACGCGGCCGATACCGCCACGGCGCATGGTGGCATCGTCGGCAAACAGTATCGTAAAACGACGCAGATAGGCAGGCAGTTCGTCCTGACCGAGCGCAATGGCCGGCTCAAACCCGTCGACACGCGCCAGGCGCAGGCCGACCATGGGATCGCGACCGAGCGATTGTGGTGTGGTGGATGCAAGATCGGTCATCATAGGGCAAGCGCCGCCACGTTATTGTTGAAGTTACCGAGCGCGACGTCATCATCGCCGTAATGGCCGACCCATTGACATAGGTTGGTGTAACAGCCCCACAGATTGGCATACTGCTGATACCACTTTGACCGGGGCGAGAATGTCTGACGACCGAACTCGGCTCGAATGACAAACATCTCCCCGACCAGGCTGTCGCACGGCCTGGGATCTCCCGTAGAGTTATAGGTCGAGACCACGTCATTGGCACGAGAAACATAGCCGTCGAGCATGTTGTACTTGGTCACAAGCCAGCTGTGAATGCTCTCTTCCTCAGCAGCGGAAAGGCCACCGGAGTTTGCATCGTTGTCAGTGTTGCCGCCCGTCGAGCCGCCGTTTCCAGACCCTCCGGCAGAGGAACCCGACCCAGAGCCACCGCCCGAACTCGACGAATCCGAGCCGGAGCCAGAAGTATCCGAGCTACCGGGCTTTCCGGACTGCTGGGCGTCCTGCTCCTTCTGCTGCTCGACCTTATTCACCGTTGCCGCCACGCTATTGTTGGACAACCGATCGATGATCTTGGTGTTGGTGAGCACGATGGTTTTGCCATTGGCAAGCGTGACTTCGTTGTCCGGGGCCTCGGCGCCGTCCGCGTCGCCGGTGCCAAACACAATATGCGCGACCACACTTGCCCAAGCATATCCAGTCGTGGTCCCCAGGTCACTTTTGACCTCATGCCCCACGCGCGGTTCGCGTGCGGCATGTGCCTGCATCATGGACGGCACGGTCATGCCATAGGCAGAAACGCCAGCTATGACCAGCACCAGCGAGCAAGACAGCAGTGCGTACGCCCGCGGCGCCAAGCCCAGTCGGCGTCGCATGCGCACCGCGGCGCCGCGCTTTGTCTGAGTGCCACCGGGCCGCATGCGTTCTCCTCCAACAAAAACACGCCGCTCGGGAGCGGCGCATTCATTCGAATCCATATTTGAGTGTATCAGCGAACCCAAAAGGTTGCGCAACGAATGGGCAAATTAAGGATGCGAGTGGAAGCATCCATGCGATAAGCGGATACAAAGCATCTTTGTTGCACAACAAACTTACAGTCGCACGGGGAAATTATGGCTACCCCGTGCGTCGCGATGAAGACATACGGCAGGAGCAGGCTCGCCACCTAAATCGTGCGACGGGCCTCGATGGCGCGCCCAAGCGTAAGCTCGTCGGCATACTCCAGGTCGCCGCCCACGGGAAGGCCGCTCGCCAGACGCGATACCTCAACGCCCAGCGGCTTGATAGTGCGGGCCAGGTAGCTCGCCGTGGTCTCGCCCTCGATATTGGGGTTGGTGGCGATGATGACCTCGTGGATGTCCTCGTGGCCCAAGCGTGCCAGCAGCTCACGAATGTGCAACTGCTCGGGACCAATCTTGTCCATGGGACTGATCACGCCGCCCAATACGTGGTAGAGACCGTGGTAGCTGCCCGTGCGCTCAATCGCCTGGACATCGCGCGGCTCGCCCACCACGCAAATGCGAGTGGTATCGCGCATCGAATCCTGGCAGATGGAGCACTCGTCGGCCGTGGCGTAGTTAAAGCAGCGGCTGCAAAAGTGAACCTCCTGCTTAACCTCCAGGATAGCCTCGGCCAGGCGGCGCGCCTCCTCGGCATCGGCCTCGAGCAGGTAATAGGCGATGCGCTGGGCCGACTTGGGACCAATGCCCGGCAGACGGCCCAGCTCATCGAGCAATTTTTGCAGACTATGGTTGGCACTCATATATATGCGTGTCTTAGAACGGCATGCCCGGGATGTTGAGGCCGCCGGTGATGGCGCCCATCTGCTTGTTGGCGAGCTCGTTGACACCGCGGACGGCCTCGTTGACGGCAGCCATGATCATGTCCTGCAGCATATCGACGTCCTCGGGATCGAGGGCATCGGGGTCGATGGTGAGGTTGACGAGCTCCATCTCGCCGTTAACGGTCACCTTGACCATGCCGCCGCCGGCAGAGGCGTCGACGGTCTGGGACTTAAGGTTTTCCTGCGCGGCGGCAAGCTGCTCCTGCATCTTGCGAGCCTGCTTCATCATTTGCTGCATGTTCATACCGGCCATGATGGCTCCTTTACGTGCGGCCGCGCGACAAGCTGCAAGGGCAGCCGGAGCGCGACGGGACTTTCAAACTCAAAAATCGTACCACGGCGCGGGGCAAGCAAGCGGGGCGGACACGCTACCTCAGTCGATATACATGTCCTTGAGCGTGACGCACGCCCAAGATTATGCAAGGTCGAATTATGCAAGGTTGCATAATTATCTCAAGCTACATCTAGCAGAGCTGGAACCAGGCAGTTTATGCGTAGGGCTACAAGGCTACATGGCAAAATGCCGAGCCGCTGCTCGAGGCGGCACGCATGGCGGCTGGGTATAATTTGATTGTCATAGATGACGATTTGGAGGTGCCCTCGTGAATGTCCCAGCCGTACTCCAAAACATCCGCTCAAAACACCCCGTTGCATATGTGGTTCTCTATCTCTTTGTCGTCTGGGTATTACTGGTTATCATCACCCATGCCATAGCTTTTGGAGCAGAACTGCTGATAGCCAGCTCGGACCAGCCCGTCGTCAAATGGGAGACGACCGATGAATGCACCGACGGAACCCGAACCATTTACTACAACAGCCCGTCCCTCTACCAAGAGTTCAAGGTCAAGATAAAGGACTCCAAGATTGTCGATGCCGAACTGGGCTCTTTATTTACAATCGGAGCAACCGTCAACGCCGAGCAAGTCGAGTACACGGACAGCCATGCGACGTATCGTATCGACCTCAGCATCCTAGGCCGACCGTCACGCGCCTGTCTGCTCGAATGCGATATACGCGGCACCACGTTGCACATGTCCGAAATACAGATGCGCCCGGGCAAGGGGTTCTCTTCTTGAGCAGTATACCCGCCTGCGCAGCTACTCCACCGGCTTGAAGATGGTGGACTGGCCGAAGACGCTGCGGATGAGGGCTTTGGCCTCGTCCTCGGTCTGCGGGATGCTCGGGGCTGCACCCTGATGGCCGAAGGGGCCGCCCGCACCGGAGTTGGACTCCCAGGGAGCTGCAGGAGCGTCCTCCTCTTTGGGGGCAGTTGCAGCGGACTTGGGCGCGGACGCCGCACCCGGCACGTCGAACGGAGGCAGATCGTCCCCACCAGCATCGGCAACAAAACCGCCAACCATGGCATCGTCGTAGGGAACCTGCTCGGATTCCCATGGCGCAGACGGCGCGGCGGGCTGAGCCTTGGGAGCGGACGCGCGCTCGGGCGCTCGGGGCGCGGGCTCGGTCGGGAGCTTGCCCGTGGCAGGAGCGCCGGCGGGGTTGTCGGAGCGCAGCCAGGGGGCTTTGCCCAGGTCAGACGACTTGGGCGCGGGCGAGGCAGGCTTGGGCGCGGGTGTCGGAGCAGCCGGTTTGGCCATGACGGGCTTAGGCGCCGACGGGGTCGGCGCCGCTATCGGTGCTGCTTTTGGCTGCGTCGCGCTGGCGCTCGAGGATGCAGGGGCCGCCGAGGACACGGGTTGCGGGTCCGCAGATACCGCAGCCCGTGCAGATGGAGAATGCTCCTCATGTTGAGGAGCCGGCGTGCCACCCCCATCCAGGACATAGTCGACGGTACGACGACCGAAGACCGCACTGACTGTCGGCAGGACCACCGACTGCGTGTCGGCGCGTCCAAGCATCTTGATGGCAAAGGTCGAGCCCGCGGGGAACGAGACCGTGAGCCTGGAGCCGTCGTCAGCCGTGGCGCGGGCATTGAGCAAAAGCCCCGCGTAGGAAGCCTGACGCGCCTTGACACGCTCGACAACCTCGGCCCATTTGCGCTGCAGCTCTCCGGCATCCTCGACCGCGGGCGTCTCGGCAGTACCGGCGGCGGCAACCTGGGCGGCATTGTTGGACTGGGGCTTAGGTGCCGGAGCGGTGGCAGGCGCGGGAGCCGCAACGGGCTGAGGCGTCGGAGTCGGCGCAGGCTGAGGTGCAGGCGCTGCAGGCTTGGAAGCTGACACGGACGCAGAACGGGACGCAGGCTGGGCAGCCGGAACAGCAGCACCACGGTCCCAAGGCATACCGCCCTGGCGCGCGGACGTAGCAGCGGGGGCAGCGGATGCCGCCGGAGCGGCAGCGCGAGCGCCCGAAATGAGCGTCGGCTGTTGGGCAGCAGCGGGTACGGATGCTGCAGGCGCGGCGGCCTGAGCAGCAGCCACGCTCGCCGGCACGGCGCCGTTGGCAACCATGGCCTCCAAGCGGGCCACGCGCTCGGCCAATGCCTCAATCGTTAAATCGGCCTCGGGACGTGCCAGGCGCGTGCAGGCGATCTCGAGCACCAGGCGCACGTCGCTCGCGCCCCTCATCTCCAGTGCGGCATCGTCGAGCACCGTCAGTACACGGGCCAGGCGGTCGGCAGGATGCTCGCCAAAGGCAGCGGCCTCGGCAGCAAGCGCCTCGGCCTGCTCGGAGCCGCCCTCAAACAGCTCGGCACGGGCACCGGCAACGCAGGCAACGTACACGTCACGCACATGCGCCACCAGGTCGCGCGTCAGCTCCAGCAGGTCGTTTCCTTCCTCGACCTGCGCACGGATCAGTCCATAGAGCTCGGCAACATCGCGATCGGCAATGGCGCGGGAAAACTCGCCCAGAATCTGGTCCGAAACCTCGCCTAAAAGCGAGCGGGCGTCGTCCGCATGCACAGAACCGTTGCCAAAGACGCTCAGCTGCTCCAGCGTGGACAACGCGTCGCGCATACCGCCCTTGGCATGGCGCGCCACGATAGCCAGCGCCTCATCGTCGTAATCGAAGCCCTCCTGCTCGCACACGTATGCCAGGCGACGCTCGATATCCTCGTTGCCGATGCGATGGAAATCGAAACGCTGGCAGCGCGAGAGGATGGTCTCCAGAATCTTTTGCGGGTCGGTGGTGCACAGCACAAAGATCACGTGTGCCGGCGGCTCCTCGAGCGTCTTGAGCAGCGCGTTGAACGCCGCCGTCGTGAGCATGTGGACCTCGTCGATGATATAGATCTTGTACTTGCCGCGCACCGGGGCAAAGTTGACGGAGTTGATGATTTCCTCGCGCACATTGTCCACGCCCGTGCGGGAGGCGGCATCGAGCTCGTAGACATCGGGGTGGTTACCCTCGGCAATGAGCTCGCACTCCTCGCAAGTACCGTCGGGCATGCAGCCGCTTGCACCCTCGGCGCGCGCCGCCTCGGCATTGCGGCACAGCAGCGCCTTGGCCAGAATGCGCGCCATGGTGGTCTTGCCCGTGCCGCGCGGTCCGCAGAACAGGTAGGCGTGGGACAGGCGCCCCTCGGTGATGGCGTGCTCGAGCGTCGAGACGATATGCTGCTGGCCCACCACGGAGTCAAAGGTGAGCGGGCGATACTTTCGGTACAACGATTCCATGGGTGCTCCCCCGGGTATACTGAGTCTTGTTGCCGCGGCGGCCATGCGGTCGCACGGCATACTGCATTCCATAATAACCCGTACGGCGAGCCCGCCGCGATAGGAGTCCAAAGAGCATGGCAGACGCAGAGAGCAACCTCGTTCCCTCCGAAGCAGCCGACCAGGTCGAGGTCGCGCTCGAGGAGCAGGCCGCAGCCGACGACGGCATCCTGTACCTCAACGAGTACCAATACGAAAACGACCTCGTCACCGACTTCGCCCGCCTGGTCGCCTCGCCCAGGCGTCGCGGCTCGCTGTATGTCGCCGCGGCAATTGCCGCGCTCATCGGCATCGGCATGCTGGTGGCCGGCGGCAACTGGATCAAGTTTGGCGTCGTCTTGATCGTATTCGGCGCCTTTTTGGCCTGGTGGAGCAAAAACCTGCACCACACCCTCGCCCGCGACTTTATCGACGCCGTTGAGGCCGACGAGTCCATGGGTGGCCGCTATCGCCGCGTCGCCGCCAACGAGGACGGCCTGATGGTTTGGGGCACGAGCGGCAAGTCGCAGTTCTTCCCGTTTGAAAAGCTCGACCACGTGCTCGACGGCGAGCGCATCTTTGTGGCCATGTTCGCCGACCAGGGCGTGACGATCCCTAAGGACACCTTTGTCCGCGGCGATGCCGAGCAGTTCGGTCCCTTCCTTAAGGCGCGCATCAACAAAAAACTCCGCATCGAGACCAAACGCAAGAAGATGAAGGCAGAAAAGGCCGCTGCCGAAGCAAAACAGGGCGACAAGCCCCAGGAGACCAAGGGCAAGCAGCGCAAGCAGAAGAAGAGCAAGAAGAAGCGGTAGGCCGGCCGACACCGAAGGCGCCTCGTCCCGCGCCCGATTCCGGGCCGGGGCGCCTGGAATCGGGCGCGCGTACCGCCAATGGACCCGTTTTGCCTTGCTCTCGAGCTATTTCACTTCAAACCTTAAGAGCCTCCGCTCCGGCAGATCGGTCATCTTCATCGTGTAAGTCCCGGGAAATGCTTTCTCAAAACGGACGGTCTCGTAACCTTCGAAATAGTCGTTGGTGTTCTGCATCATAAATGGGACGAGCAACTCGTTTTCTGCCCCAACCTCCACGGCAAACGCAGCAGAGCCGCCAAGGACCGGCATGGCTTGCGTTATCAGATCGGTATTGACTACAAAATCATAGTTTGGCGCAGACTCCGGAACCAGATGCCAAACATACGCTTTGATTCCACCGTCGATATTATCCCTATTTCTGACACGCATCTTTACGGCGATAACGCACGTGATGTCGGCATCCTTCAGTCTCGTTTTCGTATCCACGGTGCCATATTTTGAATAATCGTCATGTGCTCGTTTGAGATACTCGCGCGGCGTGAGCAACTCTGCCCCGTCTATGCAAAACGAATACCCATCAGTCACCACATCCTTCGACCCCAGAAACGCTCCATCCATCGAGAGCCATTCGCCCTCCGCGTAATATTTCTCAGGAATGACCGTCCGGTTCCCGTTAACGACGCTCACCCTCATGCCCGCAAGGCCGGCAGCAGCACAGCAAAAAAGCGCGAGCGCCGATCTTCTCGTCCACAGGGTCTTCTTCATCGCGCTCACGACCTTTCCCGAACTTTCACAACGGCACCGTCGCGCATGCAGTAAACCCGATCGGCCAGTTCCTCGAGCACCTCTCCGTCATGGCTGGACAGAAGGACCTCACGACCCGTTGATGCCGCCATCGCCACAACGCGCTTGAGCATTTCAACGCCCGCTTCGTCGAGGGCATTCGTTGGCTCATCGAGAACAAGCAGCTTCGGCTTCTCCATAATTGCCGCAGCTATCCCCAGACGCTGCTTCATCCCAAGCGAGTATGCTCGGAACTTCTTTTTTTCGTCTGCATCGAGCCCCACGAGCCGCAGGGCAGAGCGAATGTCCTCGGGGGTGGCAACGCCCTTGATCTGAGCGATGAGCTTCAGATTGTCGTAGCCAGACAGATATCCCAAAAAGGAAGGCGCCTCGATCAACATCCCCAGACTCGGCGGGAACGAGATGTCCGCCCCAAGCCTTTGGCCATCGATAGAGATTTCGCCTTCGGTAGGCTTGATCAACCCGCAAACCGCTCGCATGAGCATGGTCTTACCCGAACCGTTTATCCCCTGAAGCCCGACCACAGTCCCAGGGTCAACCTCGATGGACACGTTGCGCAGGACATCGTTTTTACCCATGCGCTTCGATACGCCCCTTACGATCACACTCATATCTTGTCCCCCTTTTCTATAAGGTCGGCCCTTCGAAACCACAGTCCACCCAACGATAGGCATAACGACATAAGCCCAATTGATGACAAGACACTCGAGCCCGCCGCGATTCCCTCTTTGACAATTCCACCCCAGCGCAACAGCATCAAGGCGTTACCCAATAGCGCCCAATGTCGTGCATATGCCGAGCAGATCAGGTAGCTCATTAAAACCACAAACGAGACTGACGACCCAAGCACAAACCCAACCGCTGCCTGCGCAAACGCAAGCGCCTCAAAAGCAAATAAGAGACCTATGAAAAACGGCAGCGCATCTGCCTCGGCAGCTTTGAGAAACCACGGCGCCAAATTAGCCAGTTGAAGCGACTCACCATGAATGACCGCGCTGAACGAGGAGCTCACCACCAAGCTCCAAATCACAACAGAGCAAACCACCACGAGCAGTGAAAATGCCGTTACTGCCGCCACCAAGATAAAACGCGAGACCCACCAAAGGGTTCTTGCCCGGCATCGAACAAGCGCTTGCAAACCAAACCCGTGCAACGATTCGGTCGGATAGTCGAGTGTTGTATAGAGAATAAGCAGAATGAGAAATAGCCATCCTAGCGGAGGCACAAACATGACCCCGGGCCTAGGCTCAAACGGAGCAGATCCGGCAAACACGAGCGCAAGATTATCCGCAAACCCCAAGGTATCCGTTCTAACCCCATACACAGAAGACAATCCGTAGGCGTACACCAAGTTCGCAACGGTCACTGCCGCAATTGCAATAAAAGTGATGATGTTCTTCTTCAAAACGGTCCTCAGGTCCGCGGCGACCAGCCTAAACAGCATCAGACCACCTCGCGTCTTTTCCACGCCCCAGAAAAAGCCAACGAAGCAAGGGTCAATAATATGATTTCCGCAAAACCGGCTCGAATGTCTGGCCAGTTATTCAGCGATTCCGACCTGATGCTGTTGAGGATATTGCAGTTAAACCCCACACAAGCCATTACGCCGAAGATCCAGCCATTTGCAAAATGCCACGCAACCATTAGCAGATACGGGACAATTATCGCTTTGATTCTGCTACGAAACAAAATTGAGAAGCCAGTTACAGCCATGGATAAAGTCCCGAGCGTGACAGCATCGAACAGCGTGTATGCGAGCACATATGACAAAGGATGCGAATAAAATAGACCGGAGAAGTAGCTATGCAGGTAAAGTCCTACGTAAGTCGACTCATCGACCCGAGGAAGATACGCAGGAAAAAGCATCGAGACGATCAGGAAATTGACGAGCAGAGGAATGGCAGTCACTGTAAACGCGGAGAGGAAAGCAGACAGCATCTTTACGTTCACGTACGCCTTTCTGGAAACGCGCGTGCATATCTGCATGTCATAACCACTCAAACGCTCAAAGAGACACGACCAAGATCCAGCCAACATTGCAAGCAGGGGCAGTGCATAGAAAAACACCGACGCAGACAGTGGCGCGTTCGCGCTCACAACAATCCAGTTACCGAAGCTGCTTTCACGTGTTTGACCGAGATAATTTTCGGCTTGCACGCCAACGCCGTAACCAAAAGAAAGAAGGTTGTGGCGCTCTTTTTCCAAATTTGCCCACGGCTCCAGCGCGGCAGCTATTGCAACTGCGACCGCAATCAAGAGAGCAAGGATAAAAGCTGGACGTCTAATCGTTTTCGACAGTTCGTATCTTGCGAGCTTTTGGTTCATACGTCCTCCTTCCCCTTCCGACCCAGAAAGCCGGAAGGGAGCCATTTCAAACAACTATGCGGGAAGCTTGTGGAAATGCCCGACGCAGTCGGGGCTCCATACGCCAATAACAGTGCCGTAGCCAGACTCCGCCCATGCAGTCAGTCGCGCCGCAGATCGCCCGTTCTCACGGACGAGGTTATACATTTCCCACTGTCCCTTGTGATTCGAACGATACGTTCCCTGAGTACAATTCATGCTGCCGCTACCGCTTGTGTTATACGCACCGTCTGTATATAACCGAAGCGGATTTCCCGTATGGCCCTGGATATCCAGATAGAGCGATGAGGAATCATCCTTTTGACGGTAGCCAGTTGCACTCGTCCCGGCACATTGAAAACTAAATGCCTTATCGGCATTGTTCGTACAGGTCGTAATTCCCGTATCGGCGTTTTGAGTAATGCTGGAAACCTGAGAGGTGTCAAACTCCTCTTGTGCAAACGATGCAGCGGGAACCCCTAGGGACAGACCAGCTGCGATCACCAAGCCGACTCCGATTCGAGCAATAGCGCTCCTTGGCTTAATCATGGCCTTCTCCAATCAAAAGCGGTTAACAATGCGTCGACGCACGGCAACCTTCGCATGAATAGAGAAAGATGTCTGTAAACACCCGCTATTGAGTTGATTGCTCAGGCGTTTACACGTTATTTACCTGCGATAACAATAAAATTAGCTCCGCCTTATTCTTGATCTTCAACTGGCGGTAAGATGCAGACCGCAGCGCTTGCACCGTAGATGCAGCGTAACCGACATCCTCCGCAATGGCCTTTGTCGTTGCCCCCTCTGCCGTCATCAGCAAAATTTGCGACTGAACATCAGAAAGGGAGCGCGACGTAAGCAGGGCCAGCTGGCGCACGCGGGCCGTTTCGGTGGACCCGTTCGCCCGGTACTCCAAGACGGCCTTCTCGTCCTCAACCGAGCGGGCGAGCGCGATGTGCGTAACGAACATGGGCACAGACCAGCAAACAATCACCGTTGCCACGACGACATTGACAGCCGAACTTTGCCCCAACAACGACGCGAGGAACAACGGCTCGAAAACCGTCAGATCCTGCACCATATTGAGCAAGACAGCCCAAACAGGAGCCGTCGCCCCGAAGCAAAGCATCCATATCCCAAGCATTTTGCGCTGCGGACAGCTTCGCATCACTATATATGTGAGCAGCACCCCCGTCAGCACCGCAAGTCCATGGATTCGCCCCCTAGCGACCGCATAGATTAAGGCAACCATGCCCATTGACACCAACGGCACGATAGCCCGAGCATGGGCATGCACCTTAAACGGACGCAGCCCAACAGCGAGCGAAGCCGTAGACGCCACGCCGCAAAACAGGACCGGCACAGCCATCAACGGAACGCGTATGCACATCAATGCCGCGATATAGATAAAAGACCATTCCACAGCAGATAGCACCGCCCATACGTACGGGCTTCCGAGCCAAATCGCTTCACCCGCTCTATCCAGCGCAGCGCCACGATTCGCTTTTCCACCCGCGTAGCGTAGCGACAGAAGCAGTCCGAGACCCAATGCGTAGCTTAAGAGGGAAAAGGCGACAGCCCGCGAAACACCGGACCCCCAATCGCTATCCGCCATTACCAAGGGCCCCGCCGCAAGGAGGATAAAGAATAATGTGAGCAGGTATCGAAACAGCCGGCGCGTTCGAGCTGATGCCACTATATCGTCAGCATGCCGCTGCGGTAGCTCATGCCCTACAGTATCGCCCTCACCCGCAAACAGCGCCACGAGCTCGCGTGAGCCCGCAACCGACGCCTTCCCGTATGCTCGGTGAAGCGTTGTTCTCACCGTCGATGGCTTCGTATCCGTCTCCTTGGCAATTTCCGCCGGCGTTTTCCCTTTGAGCAGCAGTCGAACAAACTGCTCTTCTCTAGGCGACAGGGCAGGGGAAAACACCCCCGCATCGAATGTGTCGGACGCACAGGCGATATCCGAATTGTTGTCCCGTTTCCCCCTTAGCAACATGCATACGAAGGCAGCAGCGATAACGGACCCCATCGCCAGCAATGCAATGACCACGGCATCGCTTGCGAAGTATGCCGCCTCAACAGCCGGAATAAGACCAATAGGAACTGCTACGAGCACAGAACAGGCAAACACGTCGCGCCGCCCATGGCCAAAGGCACGAGGGCGGCAAAACGGCGGGGCCACAGTCAATGCGAGATAGACCAACGGAATTAAAAGCGCAAGGCCAATTGACGCGGCCGTTACAGGGGGCATCCCCCATGGCTCGGGAACGACTCTCCATGAAACTCGACAGCAAAACAGCAGGCAAGACATGACGGCTATTGTTTCTGTAAAAATCGCGTCCTGCGGGTGACGAGTTTCCCTTTCGTCAGTCCGTGTCGACCTCTGCGTCAAAGGAGAGTCCGCCGTGCCCCAAATAACATATGAGAGAAGCAGCGACCCAACAAAGCACGAGACACACGAAACGCCATGTAACAACCAAATCGGTGCAAACACGATTGGAATAGAGTCTCCGCGAGCATAGAAAGCCAGGTCGGCCCATTCGGGAACCGTTGCAATAACACCAAGGAAAACACCGATGGCACCGAGATGCCTCGGCCTTCTCATTCCCCCCTTGCATAGCGCAGCACCATGAACAAACGCCGCGAGGCATGCGCCCAGGATAACGAGCCAGGTCATTGCACCTGACGCTAGGCCGATTGAAGATGAAAACCGGTGATAAGGGGTGACCGCCATTACGACAAGCGCAATGGCGCAGGCAAATGTAGCAGAACGGCGGGAAAAGAGCATACGGCCTCCATAGCGTGTCATTATATCGCTCGAGCCGCTCGTTTATCTCTGTTCTCACACCAGCCAGCATCAATGATTCAGGCGAACTCCAATCCGCGCCAGATCACGGTCCGGCTTTTGTTCGCAGTCCCCACATCAAAGCGGGATGCGGTTTCCTTTTGGACGCCGGTTCGGAAAGCGCATCCCGTTCCAGGGCAATATTCTGGGATGCAGTTTCCGCAGCCCACCCCATTTGGAAAGCGCATCCCATAATTTGGCTGAAAACTGAGATGCGCTTTCCAAACGAGCCGAAACGGGCCGAATCGATCGGGCCACCTCGCATCCCGCTATCCTCGCCATCTGCCCGAGCGTGCTACACTAGCAGCATCTATGCCACCGCGAACGGCTCGGCCCCGCGCCCGCCGCTCGCAAACGAACTTTAAACGCACGAGGGTTGGCCATGCCGCTTTTCTCGCAACATACCGCCCGGTTCTCGCCGGACGTTCCTTTGGAGGGCACCAGCTCTCGCGAGCTGCTCAAGCGGTACCAGCCGCTCGAGACACTTGCGACCGGCGGTTTTGGCTCCATCGAGATCTGCCGCGACACGCACCTGCGCCGCCGCGTCGCCATTAAACGCATCCCCCTTATCAACGGTGCCGGCATGCCCGCTAGCGACATCATGGATGTCCTGCGCGAGGCGCACACTGCCGCCATGCTTCAACATCCCAACATCGTGCAGGTTATCGACTTTACGCACGACACAGCCTATGCCTACCTGGTTATGGAATATGTCGATGGCATGTCGCTGGCCGAGTTTTTGCACCGCGCGGACGGCCACTCACTTACCTTTGACGAGGCCGCGGCCATTGCCGATGCCCTGGGCCAGGCGCTCACCTTCGCCCACAGTAATGGCGTACTCCACCTGGACATTAAGCCCGCCAACGTGCTCATCGACCACTCGGGCAATGTAAAGCTCACCGACTTTGGCATGGCGCGGCTGTCGTCCGCCGGTGGCTTTGGCGGCTCACGCGGCGGCACCATCGGCTACATGCCGCCCGAGCAGCTCGATATCGAGACCGGCACGGTCGACGAGCGCGCCGATGTCTTTGCCCTCGCCTGCGTGATCTACGAGGGCCTGTGCGGCAGCGCCCCCTTTATGGCCGCCACGCCCGGCGACTCGCTCGGCCGCATCATCGGCGGTGCCACCTACCCCAGCGAGCTCATCCCGCACTTTCCCCCGGGAGCTGAGGCTGCGCTCATGAGCGCCCTCTCCCCCATGCCGCAAGACCGCCCCAACAGCATCGAGGCATTTTGCGACCAGCTGCTCGCCGGCTTGGGCAGTGTGCGCGAGGGCCGACGCAGCCTGGAGCAAATGGTTGGCGAGCTTTCGGATGACGAGCAGGAGCTCGACGATATCGAGCCGTCGTACTACGAGGACGACGCCATCGAGGTCGACCCCGCGCTCGGCTGGGCGGGCACGCGCTGGAGCCATGCGCGCGACTACACCATGCACGCTATCTCGGCGCTAGCGTGCGGCACCTTTAGCTTTTTGCTGATGCAAACAGCCGGGGTCGCGGCGCTTCCCGGCCTGGTCATTGCGGCTATCGCGATCGGAGCGGCGGCTGGCCTGGCCCCCCAGATCGGCTCGGCCATCTCGGCTGTGGGCTTTTTGATGCTCATGGCCAACGCCACCATGCAGGCGCAGGGCATCCTGTCGATGTTGCCCGTCGCGGTGGTCTTTGCCGCTGCCATGTCCGGTTGGTGGATCGCCTGGGGTCGCACCGAGGCTGCCGCGAGCGCCGCGCTCACCTGTGCACTCGCGCTTGGCTGTCTGACTGGCAATACCTTCCTGGCAGCTGGGGTCGCCGCCGGCGTCGCGTCATTTTGGCTCGGCCCGGCAAGCGCCGCCGCGGCAACGGGCATGGGCGTGCTTTTTGCCCGTCTGGCGACGGTCGCGCTTTCAGCCGGAGGCGTGCTGGGGCTCGGTAACGTTGCCGCAGCGCTGGAAGACCCGCTCCTTTGGGCTGCCTTTGTGCTGGTCGCGACAACTGCCGCAGCGTCATCTGCGCTGCTCAATGCCCATGCCAAGCGTGCCGACCAGGGCTCAAACCTTGCCGCAATCGCCGCCATCGCCGTCACCGGCATCGGCTGCGCAGCGGCATCCTGTCTTGCACACCATATGGAAATTGCCAGCCTTGCAGCCGCGGTCGCCGCCAAGGCGGCAGTTGCGGGAACCCTATCCTCTATAATCGTTGGGATATGCCTATATTTGCTCGGATACCAAAGAACCTATACGGAGAGTGATCTTTCGTGAACTTCCTGAACATCTTCGAGGACCACGTGGCCGGCATCTTCGGTGCCACCCGTGCCCCGTTCTCCTTTAAGAAGCTTGCCAAGCAGGCCGCTCGCGACATGGAGGATCAGACTCTAGTGATCAACGGCGTCAACACCGCGCCGGCGCTCTATACCATTCTGATCGCCGCCGATGACGATCCCATGCTCGCCCCGTTCTACCCCGAGCTTTCGCGCGAGGTCCGCGAGTTTGTGAAAGCGCAGGCCGAAAAGCGCCGCTACGTCTTTGTCGGTGAGCCCCTCGTTCGTTTTATGATCGACCCGCAGCTGCGCGCCGGCAAGTTCTCGGTCTTTGCCGAGAACGTCGATGCCCCCACGCTCGGCCGTCTGTACGAGGAAGAGCGTGCCTACCAGAATGGCCTGGGCCAAAACAACTCCGCGGCAAGCCGTGCCGCCAGCGCCCCGCGCGCCGGCCAGCAGCAGTTTGCTGCCCCGCAGCAGCAGCGCCCCGCCGCCATGCCCCAGCAGCAGCCGACGCCTCGTGCCGCCGCTCCCGACCCGCTTGCCGTAGCAGATCCCTTCGCGCCTAGCGTCCCCGACCCCGTCGCTCCTATCCCGGTGCCGCAGACCGTCTCGCGCGACGCGCTTGCCGGCATGGGCGGAGCCGCCGCGACCGGTGCCGCCGTGGGCCTAGGCGCCGCAGCCGGCATCGCCTCCAACATGGCAAGCACTCGCGCCCCGCAGCGCCCGCTCGCCCAGCTCGTCGACGTCGTGAGCGGCGAGAGCCATAGCATCACCTCCGCACAGGTAACCATCGGTCGCGAGCGCTCAGTTTCCGACATTGCCCTGCGCGACCCCAACGTGTCGCGCCGCCACGCCCAGCTCACCTTTACGGGCTCGGATTGGTCGATCGAGGACCTCAATTCCACCAACGGCACGCTCGTCAACAACCGCCGCATTACGCGCTGCCCGCTGCGCAACGGCGATCTGCTGACGTTTGGCCTGAGTACCTTTGAATTTAGGGGATAGTCGCTTATGAACATCGATATCGTCCTTTTTGCAGGCCGCATCGTCTTGGTCGCCCTGCTCTATATCTTCCTGTTCGCCGTCATGAAGACCGGCGTGGGACTCGTGCGCGGGCAGCGCCGCGACTCGGCTATCTGGACGATCGATGTGGACAAGGGCCCGCGCGGTATCCGCGGCATCCACGTAGACATGCTCGGCCCCGTCATCGTCGGTCGCTCGCCATCTTCGGACATCTGCATCAACGAACCGTTCGTCTCGGCCTCGCATGCGCGCTTTTCGCTGCAGGGCCCGGCGCTCATCATCGAGGACCTCAACTCGCTTAACGGCACGCTCGTCAACGGCCGCCAGCTCGTGGAGCCCGCGACGCTGCGTGAGGGCGACGAAGTCCAGATTGGCGACGTGGTCATGAAGGTGAACCGTCGATGATCGACGAGGAGAACAAGTCCGCAACTATGACCGAGGCACCGGCCGCCGCCACAGCTGCGCCGGCCCACGCCGCTCCGGCGGGCTCCGCGCCCGTGGAGCCCGAGGACACCGTGTTCTCCCTGCCTCTTTCGCATGTAACGCATGATATTTCGGATCTCGCCGATAACGAGGACGAAGAGGATGCCGTAGCGGCGCCCATCGGCGCACATGCTGCGGAACAGCCCACAGCGCCCGAAGCAACCCCGGCGCCGGCTCACTTTGCAGAGCCCGTCGCCGCGGCAATCAACGAAAGCGCTGCGGTGTTTGCGGCACCCGAACCCGCCGCGCCGGCGTTTCCCATAGCCCCGGCATCCGAGGTTGCGCCCGCGTCTACGCCGGCGCCCGAGGCGGGGCCATCCCCCGAGGACGGCCCTGCACCCAAGGCCCCGCAGCCTGCGCCCGCAAGCGAGTCCGATACCGTGGCCGAGCCCGCCGCCCAGTCGCAAAGCACGCCCGCGCCGTCGCACTTTGCGACACCCGAGCCTATAGACGTCAGCCCGCAAGACGACGAGTCGACCGCCCGCGCGCCCGAGGAGCCCGGCTCCCCGGACACCGGCGATTCCGAATCAAACGCCGAGACCGACACCGTCTCTCCCGGTGACACAGCCGAGATCGACGTTGCCGCCGTGGAGGCCAAGCTTAAGGACCCCGGCTCGACCATGAGCTTTGAGCCCCTGACCGAGGAGCGCATCGAGACCGACTCGACCTATGATGCCGGCACCACCACGCAACTCATGTGGGGCGCCCGCTCTGACGTTGGCTGCGTACGCCCGCACAATGAGGATTCCTACCTGGTGCAGTCGCCGCTCTTTTGCGTATGCGACGGCATGGGCGGTCACGCCGCCGGCGAGGTAGCCTCTTCCATTGCCGTCGAGACTATTGCCAAGACGGCCCCGCAGTCCGCCGACGCAGCACGCCTGGCCGCAGCCGTCGAGGCAGCCAACGCCGCCGTAATCGAGGCGGCCCTGAACGGCCTGGGCAAGCCCGGCATGGGCTGCACAGCCACTTGCGCCTATATCGAAAACGACACGCTCGCCATCGCCCACGTGGGTGACTCTCGCGCCTACCTGCTCCACGAGGGCACGCTCATCCGCGTGACCCGCGACCACTCCTACGTGGAGGAGCTCGTGGACGCCGGTGAGATTACGGCAGACGAGGCTCGCGTCCACCCAAACCGCTCGGTCATCACCCGTGCGCTGGGCTCGGACCCCGCCATGTATGCCGACCACTTCACTCTGCATATCGAGGAAGGCGACCGCCTGATCCTGTGCTCCGACGGCCTTTCGAGCATGATTCCCGATAGCGATATCGAGAACATCGCCACGCAGTCCTCAACCGCGCAAATCTGCGTCGACAACCTAGTGGACGCGGCGCTTGCCGCCGGCGGCCACGACAACGTGACCGTAGTAGTCGTTGACCTGGTTGACGATGGCGTTATGCGCGAGGCGCAACGCGTGCGTCGCCGCAACGTCACCATCGGCGTCGTCTTAGGTCTCGTCTTGGTGCTGGCGGCTGCCATCTGGGCCTACACGGGTGTCACCGGCTCGTACTACCTGGGTACCTACCAGGGCAATGTCGCCGTCTGGCGCGGCCTGCCCGGCAAGCCGCTCGGACTCAAGCTCCACTGGCTCGAAAGCGAAACCAGTATCAAGCTGTCCGACCTGCCCGAAGACACGCAAAACCGCCTCAAGGCGGGCATTCCGCAAACAAGTGTCGACGATGCGCAGGACACGATATCCAAGTACCGCCACCAGATCGACGAGGAGCAGACCCGCCAGGTGATCGACGCGCAAACGATTCGCGACAACACCGACCAGGGATCGACCTCCGAATCAGATTCCGAGAAAACCGCCGAACAGTCCGCCGAGGCCGAAGCCTCCGATAAGAATTAGAAAGGGAGTGCCGCTTATGAGTCGCCGCAACACCGAACTGCTCTTGCTCATCGCCTCGGCGTTCCCCGTCATCTTGCTGTATGCGATGTACGTCCTCACCGCGGGCGCCGTTATCTCCTTTGAGACGCTCGCCGTACCGATCGGCCTCTTTGCCGCCTTCGCCGCGGCGCATATCGCCGTGCGCATCTTGGCGCCTGGCGCCGACCCTGCCATCCTGCCCATCGTATTTATACTTTCGGGCATCGGCATCACGTTCGTGACACGCCTCGCCCCCGCTCTCGCCATCTCACAGCTCATCATCCTGTTTGTCTCGGTGGCCCTGATGGTGGGAACGCTCGCACTGGTCAAAAACCTCGACGTGGTCATGCGCTACAAGTACACCTTTGGCATCATCGGCATCATCCTGCTGATGCTGCCCATCTTTATCGGCACCACGATCTCGGGCTCCAAGCTGTGGATTCGCATCGCGGGCTTTACCATCCAGCCTGGCGAGTTCGCCAAGGTCTTTATCGTGCTGTTCCTGGCCGGGTACCTGGCCGAGAACCGCGAGCTGCTCTCCATCTCCAACCGCAAGATCTTAGGTCTTAAGATCCCTCGCCTGCGACTGCTGCTGCCGCTGTTTGCCGTGTGGGGTGTGTGCCTGCTCGTCGTCGTCTTCGAACGCGACCTGGGTTCGGCCGTGCTGTTCTACACCATCTTCTTGCTGATGCTCTACGTTGCCACGGGACGCTTTTCGTATGTCGTTATCGGCCTTGCGCTCTTAGCCGTTGGAGCCGTGGGCGCCTACAAGTTCCTGTCTCACGTTCAGGTACGTTTCCAGGTTTGGGTCGATCCTTTTAAGGACGCCCAGGGCCAGGGCTACCAGATCGTCCAATCGCTCTTCTCGCTTGCCGATGGCGGTCTGGTCGGTGTTGGCATCGGCAACGGCATGGCCAACAACATCCCCGTCGTCGAGTCCGACTTTATCTTCTCGGCTATCGGCGAGGAGATGGGCCTTTTGGGCGGCGGCGCCGTGCTCATCCTGTTTATGCTCTTTGCCGTGCGTGGCCTCACCACGGCTGCCCGCGCTAAATCCGACCTTGCCGCCTTTAGTGCCACGGGCCTTACGGCCGCCATCAGCTTCCAGGCCTTCTTGATCGTTGGCGGCGTAACCCGCCTGATCCCGCTGACCGGCGTCACCCTGCCCTTTATGAGCCAGGGCGGCTCCTCGCTGCTGGCGAGCTTTATCATCGTCGCGCTCCTGCTGCGCGCCGGTGACGAGGCGACCGGACGCGAGGCCGAGCTTACCGGCACCGGCACCATGGCCGCCATCACCGATGATCAGGTCGCATCTGCCGCCGCCCCGACGGGCACGCGCTTTGCCACCTCGTCTTCCTACGGCAGCGGCAGCCATTCCGTCGGCTCGCGCATGCGCCGTCGCCTGCTCGACACGCCTGAATCCGGTGTGCTCGGCCGCGTTGCGCTCGCCAACCGTCTAACCCGTGCGGTGCTCGCCTTTACGGCGCTGTTCGCCATCCTTATCGGCAACCTCACCTATGTCCAGGTCATTAAGGCCAAGGACTATCAGGACATGCCGACCAACAACCACACCATCGCCCGCTCCAAGTACATCCAGCGCGGCTCCATCATCACGTCCGACGGCGTGACGCTGGCCGAGTCGCTGCAGCAGGAGGACGGCACCTACGTACGCTCCTACCCCAACGGTAACCTGGCAGCGCACGTGGTTGGCTACGTGAGTCAGCAGTATGGCACCACCGCCATCGAGAGCGTCATGAACGACACGCTCACCGGTTCTAAGGACTACTCCAGCTGGAACAACGCCATCGCGTCGCTCGCGGGCCAGACCCAGCCGGGCAACACCGCCAAGCTCACCATCGACTCGCGCATCCAGACGGCGGCCGAGCAGGCACTCAAGGGCTTTAAGGGCGCTGTAGTGGTCATCGACCCGCGTACCGGCGCGGTGCTCGCATGTGCCAGCTCGCCCACCTACGACAACACCAACATCGATGCCCTGCTGCAGACGGGCGGCGGCGAGGACGGCTCCATGTACAATCGCGCCATGGACGCGCTGTACACGCCGGGCTCAACGTTTAAGGTCGTTACGCTTTCCGCGGCACTCGAGACCGGTACCGCCAGCCTTACCAGCACCTACCAGGCGCCCGGCTCCATGGACATCGGCAACGCACCGGTCACCAACTATGCCAACGAGAGCTACGGCACCATCAGCCTGCAGCAGGCCTTTGCCGTGTCCTCCAACGTCGTCTTTGGCCAGGTGGCAAACGAAGTTGGCGCAAACACGCTCGTGCAGTTTGCCAACGCCTTTGGCTACGGCCAAAAGCTCGGCCAGGACCTGACCTCCGCGGCCTCCATCATGGCCGACCCGTCGCTCATGACCGAGTGGGAGACCGCCTGGGCCGGCGCCGGCCAGCCTGTCGGCATGGACCACACGCCCGGCCCGCAGACCACCGTCATGCAAAACGCCGTGATTGCCGCCGCCATCGCTAACAGCGGCGTAGTCATGGACCCGTACTTTGTAGCCCAGGTACTCGCCCCGGACGGAACCGTGGTCAAGACCACGCAGTCCCGCTCGCTGGGTCAGGCCGTCAGCTCCGCCACGGCCGACCAGGTCAAGCAGGCCATGCTTGCCGTCGTCCAGTCCGGCACCGGCACCGATGCCCAAATCCCCGGCGTCAAGGTCGCCGGCAAGACCGGCTCGGCCGAAACCGGCGGCACCAACGTCAACTCGATGTTCGTTGGCTTTGCACCTTACGATTCACCCACGGTCGCTATCTCGGTGGCCTTAGAGGATTACGACAAGCATGACGTCGAGGCCGCCAAGATTGCCGGCATCGTCCTGACCGCGGCGCTCGCCGCACAGGGAGCGTGATGCCCATGATCGAATCGGACACCCGAGGCGCGCCGCGGCCGAAGAGTTAGCGGCAACGCGCCACACGGCCCCAGCGGCCACATCGTAGGTACTACACACATCGTTGAGCGAATAGTTATGTTAGGAGCAGGAATGGAACAGAGGGTCCTCGGGGGAAGATACCTCCTCAAGGATAAGGTGGGGACAGGCGGTATGGCGACCGTCTACCGTGCGCAGGACCAGGTCCTCGACCGCACGGTAGCCGTCAAGATCATGCTGCCGCAGTATGCTGGCGACGCAACCTTCGCCGCACGCTTTAAGCAGGAGGCCCAGGCAGCAGCCGGTCTCTCCTCCCCCTATATCGTGGGCGTCTACGATTGGGGCAAGGACGGCGACACCTATTACATCGTCATGGAGTACCTGCGCGGCACCGACCTTAAGAGCGGCATCAAGAGCCACGGCGCCCTCGACCCCAAGAAGGTCGCCCAGATCGGCTCGCAGATCAGCTCCGCGCTTTCGGTCGCCCACAAGCACGAGATCATCCACCGCGACATTAAGCCGCAGAACATCATGGTGCTGCCAGACGGCAACATCAAGGTGATGGACTTTGGCATCGCGCGCGCCAAGAACAGCCACCTCACGCAAGACAACAACGTGCTGGGAACCGCCCACTACGTCAGCCCCGAGCAGACCCGTGGTCAGGACCTCGGCCCCACCTCGGATATCTACTCGCTGGGCGTCGTGATGTACGAGTGCGCCACCGGCCGCGTTCCCTTTGACGGTGACGACGCTATCTCGGTCGCACTCAAGCAGGTCAACGAGCTGCCTATTCCGCCGAGCCAGATCAACTCCGGTGTCGACGCCGACCTTGAGCGCATCATCCTCAAGTGCATGGAGAAGGACCCGGCAAACCGCTTCCAGACCGCCGACGAGCTGCGTCAGGTGCTCAACAGCTACCTGTCGGGCCGTGCCGTCAACATCTCGGAGCCCACGCGCATCATCGGTGCCCCCGGTGAGCTGGGCGCCACCAAGACTCGCGAGCTTTCCGATCAGACGCGCGCCATGGTGCGTCCCGTCTCGGGCGTGAGCGGCCAGAATACCGCCCGTAGCTCGGTTTCGGGCTCCACCGGCTCCTACGAGGTCGAAAAGCCCAAATCCAACAAGAACAAGATCATCGCCGCCGTGGTGGCAGCCGTTGCCGTCATCGGTATCGTGGTGGCCTTTGCCACAGGACTCTTTGGCGGCGAGCAGGTCACCGTGCCCGATGTGCTAGGCAAGGACCAGCAGACTGCCGTCGAGCAGATCAAGGAAGCCGGCCTCGAGGTCGGCACCATCGACCAAAGCTACAACGACGATGTCGACGAGGGCAAGGTCGCCGAGCAGACGCCCAACGGCAACACCAAGAAGGCCAAGGGCACCAAGGTGAACCTGGTAATCTCCAAGGGCCCCAAGCCCTCCGAGAAGGTCGAGGTTCCCCGGCTGGTCGGCCTGACCAAGGACCAGGCAGAAGCCGCGCTGGCAAGCGTTGGCCTGAAGGGCAACGCCTCCGAGGAGGCCAACGAGGCCGATGAGGGCCAGGTCTTTGAGCAGGGCACCGAAGCCGGTAAGGAAGTCGAGAAGGGCACGACCATCTCGTACAAGGTCTCGAGCGGCCCGGATACCACGTCCGTCCCCGACCTGACCGACATGACCGAGGCCCAGGCGCGCAACGCCCTCGATATGGCAGGCTTTGGCGTCGACGTCAGCTACCAGGAGAACGACTCCGTCACCGAGGGCACCGTCATTAGCTGGAACCCCAGTGGCAAGCAGAAGCCCGGCGCCACGATTACCGTCGTCATTGCCAAGAAGTCCGGCAAGGCCACCGTCCCGGGCAACCTGTACGGCAAGAGCATTTCCGCCGCCGTCACCGCGCTCAACAACGCCGGCTTCTACAACATCGCGTTCTGCGATCAGAACGGCAACCCCGTGAGTGGCAACGAAAACACCACCGTCACGGGCGTCTCCCCCACCGGCAAGCAGTCCACCGACAGCACGATTACGCTGACGGTTGCACTTTCTGGCTCGGGTTCGGGTTCAGGCACGAGCACGGGCGACGATTCCGGTACGACCAACTAGTCGCAACCCAACCGTTCATTACGGCTCTCGCCGCAAACATATTCGCTCACAGGCGCCCGCTTGCTCCCCCAGCAAGCGGGCGCTTCATTTTTGACATGGCATGAACCAGAAGAGCCCGGCACCGTAGCGGTACCGGGCTCGATATTCCTCTGGTGCCCCCGGGCGGATTCGAAAACTCCCCCCGCGGGGAAATAAGTGACGCGGGTGTCGACGGTCCGAATCCGGCCTTTAGACCAGAAGAGCCCGGCACCGTAGTGGTACCGGGCTCGGCAAATCTCTGGTGCCCCCGGGCGGATTCGAAAACTCCCCCCGCGGGGAAATAAGTGACGCGGGTGTCGACGGTCCGAATCCGGCCTTTAGACCAGAAGAGCCCGGCACCGTAGTGGTACCGGGCTCGGCAAATCTCTGGTGCCCCCGGGCGGATTCGAACCGTCGACACCCGCTTTAGGAGATATGATTTAATGCTACCCCCTACTATTCATCAAGCATCATTGAACACCATATAACCGCAGATAAACATAGCAGTTTGTGTCTTTTACCTCCGGTAGCTGCGCCTACGCTTTTACAAACATATTACTAACAGCTTTAGCTAAACTGCACTCAATGAATTGTTGAAAACTATTCAAAGAAACGGAGTGCAAAGATGTCAGAACAGCCACTAATTAGCGGAAGAGGCACGTGTTGGAAAGACAAGAGATCACCTAACACCTATCGCTATTATTTTTCCCTTGGGGTCAAGGACCCTAAGACAGGGCGTTACAAACGATCCCCAACTTATACGGTTCGTTGCAAGACTAAAACAGAAGCTAAGGCTGCAATGCAGGCCAAGCTGGCTGAAATCAACTCATCTGGCACGATCACTAAAACTAAAAAGCCCACTTTGCTTGCGTCCTACTGCTGGGCCTTTCATGAAAATAGGGACACCGAGCTTGCGCCAACGAGCTATGAAAGAGAAGCGTACGATTGCAGGCATATCGAAGACCTATTCGGTGCGTTTCAGACAATTGAGGGGCTAACTCCCGATCTAATCGAAGAAACATATGCCGAAGCTCGTCGTACGGGAAAATACAAACCATCTGAGCTTGTACGAATCAATGCGAAACTGCGCCAGATTCTGTCGAATGCAGTCGCAAAGAGAATAATTGACCGAAACCCCTGCGCTACCGTTCATGTTCGCAGACCACGCAACAAAAGAGAATCACTGACAATCGAGCAAGTAGCTACCCTATGCACACATCTTCAACACATTGAGCTCACCGCCGAAGCTGTTGGTACGCTAGTACTAGTGTATACGGGTATGCGAAAAGGCGAGATGCTGGGCCTCGAATGGCGCGATTGGGACCCTGCCAATAAAACCTTGAAAATTGACAGGCAGTACACCAACGATCATGAACTGAGGGCACCCAAGTCACAAGAAAGCCAACGCAAAATCCCCGTTGGAGAAACCCTGGCCGAACGTCTTCAATCATGGTCAGCCATACAAAAAGAGCTCCTGGCCTCTCTGGGGCTGTCCCAGACTGGCAGCACTCCCATCATTAGCGATATTGCTGTCGAGCAAGGGGTCCCTACTGTCTGTCACATGAAGAACTACATCTTCAACCATTGGTTTCGCGATTTCGCAGTTAGCTGCAATCTTGGAATCTATGAGCCGAATAATTCGACTGGCGGAAAACTATATAAGGGCATCTGCCCGCATCAGCTCAGGCATTGCGTAAGCACTTTTATGCTGGCGAACGGATCGGACGTTAGAAGCGTGCAAGGTATTCTTGGCCACGCGGACCCCAATATCACGCTCAAAACGTATACAAGCCTCGTTCAACAATCAGAAATAAAAGCAGTTAAAGGCTACGAAGACTTCATCAACGCCTATATACAGAGAAGCGAGAAATAGCATGTTTTTCATTCATCGTTTTATTCATAATATTACGGTACTATAATACTATTTCCGCAGGTAGATGCTATATTTGATTGACAACTAATGAGTTTTAATACATGCTAAAGCTGTCAGATGGCTACGCATGTAGTCATAGAAACCGGCCCCCCAAGTGCTTATGAACCTGGTAAGTCTTACAAGCACAGGGAGGGCCCTCATTGAAAGGATAGCTCATCATGGCTACTCCAAAGATTAGCACTCAGGCGTCCACACCGACTTTCCCCACTGGTGCCGCTCAGTGCGATCGGTTGCTCCGCGTTAACGATATCCGCGAACTCACTGGCTGGAGCGAAAACACCGCACGCAAATTCATGCGCGAGTCCGGCAAGCTCATCCAAATCCATCGCTCGAATTACATGTTTGAAAGCTCGTTTTATGAGCTTTTCAAGCAGCTTGAAGGTCGGACCGCCCACCTTGACTAGGTGGTAAACATGAGCGAGCTACCGTCGATTTCCGACAAATTTTCCGATGATGTTACTGAGCAACGAGAGATTAGAAGGAAAATGGATAACGCGAATTATATTTCGGTGCCCGACTGGGCGTGTTGTGCCACCACTGTCGCTGCCGAGCGCCTCATCCTCGGCCTCGTATGGAAGCTTGGAAATCCTTCCAAAAACAAACGAGCCATGGGCTTTTACGCAAAAAGCAAATGGATTGAGGAGCGCTACCACCTAAGTAAGAACACGATCTCCCGGGCCTATACCTCTTTGAAGAATAAGGGGTTTATTCAAAAAGCGGGTGATGGCAGCTGGATGCTTAATTACGCTGCAATCTACCGCGCCGCGATCGAAAACGCTTGGGAGCCCCCGAAATCTTAAGTCCACAGACCGACTATCGACGTGGGCTTCTGTCAAACAACCGAGTTAAAAACCACTGAGCCAGAATCCGCTTCAATAGAAGAGGATTCTGGCTCAAATGATATCCGGCCGTTCGCGCAGCGATGTCCACCGCAATCTGGCAAGAATCGAGGACGGGGAAACCGTCATCGAGGTCGTGAAGGTCGGTAATCGCCAGGCGTCTACAAAAACATGCCGCGGATGTAAAATGAAACAGGGTCGAACCGAAACAGTTCCCGGACAATTGGCGTCCGGCCAGACACTTCGATTCGACCCTTTTTCATGCCCGCATCTAAAACAATCCCATAATCATTCTCGACATCTTTAACGCCATCACTCTCCCGCCACCAACACGTCGTAGGTGCCATTTTCAACGAATCGATATGGCCGTCCATTCATGGTCTTTAAGGCGCGTGATACCATGAAAACGTGCGGTATTTCTCCAACCGAAAACCTGCGTGAATGCATGACTTGAGACGCCTTTTAGAACTCACCGATTGCAGGGCGAACACAAATCAACAGCGGCCGTGCATTGTTCCCAGCCATATGGCATGGCGGAGCCATGCCCGTTGTTGATTGGAGTGCCGCACCATGGCAGACGAGAAGAAAATCAGGGAGATCTACGGCGTGAAGTCCGTCCTCGATGAGGCCGCCGAGCGAATCGAGGCGACGTGGCGGGAGAAGCTGCTGCGCGAGACGGGCGACCTCAGAACCGAGAACGCGTTACTCAGGGCCCAGCTCGACGAATTCAACCGCAAGCTCGTCGAGGCGAGAGACCGGAACGAAAGACTTGAGGCCGACGGCAATGAGCGGGTCGCCTTTATCGAGGAGAAGTTCGAGCTCGACACCGCGAGCATCGAGCTCGAGAACAATGAGCTCCATGCCGCGAGCGTCAGATACCTCGCCGATGCCAGGGAGCTCAGCAGGCAGGTCGTCCAGCTCCACGCCGAGGCTGAGGCCATGTCCGATGAGATCGAGCGTCTGCGCGTCGAGCGTGACGCCGCGTTGAAAGCCCAAGCCGAGCTGAGCGATGCGCTCCTGGCCCAGCGCGACCTGACGGCCGAGGTCGCCGCCCTCAAGGACCGCCTTGCTGTAGCCGAGCAGCGGGCAGCTGTGGCCGAGGCCAAGGTCGAGGTCATGACCCAGATGAAGGGCGAGTAGCCCCGTGCTTCTCCTGTCGGGCTGCTGATTTCTAGAAACCTTCTAGAGCGCTTCTAGAAGGTTCCTAGAACCGGGCGCAGCATCTTCGATCGGCACGATGCCTTGGTAGATAAGGCGATGCTTGGCGTCGCACCATTTGTCACCGTGGTAGTGACCGAAGAACCAGACGCGGTAGCCGAGCCGTCCGTCGAGCTCGCTAAGGAATCGTTGCAGCCGGTCGCCTCGATACTCGCGCCCACGCTCGCGACACAGCCCCTCAGCAATGGCGGCAGGCGCCTCGTGAGTCACAACACAGTCGACCTTCCAGCCCACGCGGTCGAGCGAGGAGCGGCAGTGTTCCGTCTCTTCCTCGCTCGGCATCTCCTCGGGCCACCAGCTCCTCCCCTCCCTGCGATACTGCCTGTCGTTGCTCGCGGCACCGCCCATGGCAAGGACCGTGAGCCCGTCGATATCGAACACCTCTCCACGCATCAGGTGCAGCACGTGCGGTCGCGCCTCATGGACGAGCCCGCCGTTCCACTCCCGCACCGGCAGCCCAGCCAGGGCGTGGTGGTTCTCATGGTTGCCGTCTACGAAACACGTGGTCCAGGGCTTCGACTCGAACCAGTCGAGCCAATACCTCTCAGCATTCGAGCCGTCCCAGACAAAGCCGAAGTCGCCGGCCACGATCACCGCGTCATCGCGCGTCAGGGTCCGGCCCAACGGCCAAGACCTGAAGGCGAACCTGCTGGCCCCGTACTCGGCCCTGCCGTGCACGTCTCCTGTCACATAGACAGCCATCAGTACGCGCCCCACGGCAGGAGTTTGTCCCCGAGCCTCACGATCCGGTCATACAGCGCCGTGTGCCGTTCGTCCGGGTTGCCGTCTCGGTGAAAATGGCCGTAATACCAATGTTTATAGTCCAGGCGGTCCTCAAGCTCGTCGAGGAATTCGGTCAGCCGGTCCACATCAGGGCGTTCCCAGCCTGGGTCCGGGTAGAGCGTCGGCGAGAGCATGCGCGTCGGGCAGGTATGGGTGATGACGCAGTCGACCTTCCAGCCGACCTCGTCGAGCTTTGTCCGCGCGGTATCGAAATCGCGCTCGTCCGGGAGCTCCTGAGGCCACCAGCTGGAATACGGCACGCGGTATTCCCTGTCCACGCTCGTGGCACCGCCCATGGTGAAGACCGTCGATCCGTCGAGCTCGAAGACCTCGCCGCGCGTCAGGCGCCGAATGGGCGAGGTGTCCGACAGGCGCTGCGTCAGCCCGCCATGCCATAACTCCATGGGGCGCTCCGCCCAGTGATCGAAGCGCTCGTGGTTGCCGTCGACGAACAGTACCGTGTAGGAGCGCGACTCCAGCCAGGTGATATCGGCGCATTCCTCGGCAGAGAAATCCCACGGAAAGCCAAAGTCGCCGGCGACGATGAGATAGTCGTCGCCGGTAAGACTGTCGCCAAGCTCCCAGTCGCGGAGCTTTTGCATGTCGAGCCCACCGTGGATGTCGCCCGTCACATAGACTGTCATCGAATCGCCTCTTCCCTCTTGTACGCCGCCAGCTCGCGCTCGACCTGCCTGTCGCCGGTCTCGTTGACCCACCACGGCCATTTCACCCGGCCGCACGGCTCGTCGACTCCGGCGAACCATTTCCTCAGCTCGTCGAGGCTCACCGGGGAGTGCCCGTTGGCATCGCAACCGACGTCGTAGCGCAGAAGGCCCTGCTTGCGGTTGAACTCGTTGTACGCGCCGCCGCTGCTGTGGATGTGCCCGTGGAGGTGCCACGATCCATGGTTCATGCCCTGCCAGTCGGCCATGGGGTAATGGCTCAGGACGATCTTCTGCCCGTCGATCTTGAGCACGCAGATCGGCGGCTCCACGGTGAAGGCGGCCGCGACCGCCGGCTGGGTCCAGTCCTTGTCGTGGTTTCCCGGGACGAGGTGGATGCGCCTGCAGGCAATCCGCTTGCGCAGCCCGTAGGCGTCCTGGGCGGTCATCTTGAATGAGAAATCCCCCAGGATGTAGAGCTCGTCGTCCACGGCAACCTTGCCATTGATGTTGTCGACGATGGCGTCGTTCATCTGCCAAATCGTCTCCCACGGGCGGTCGGTGAACTTCAGCACGTTCTCATGCCCGAAGTGGGTGTCGCTGGTAAACCAGATCATATTTATGTCTCCTTCTGTCGCTAAAAAACGTTCTCCTTCGAGGTCAGGAGACGTTTTATGAGCGACATGAGGTGCATATCCCTCATGTTTCAAGCTCCAATCTGTCGGGTTTGCCCAACTAAAAGTTTACGCCCACGCGCCCACGCGCGAACAGGATTTGATTTTTGAAATATGGACGAATTCCTCGTCAGGAGGGTAAAATGGTGCCGACGGCAGCCCAAGTTGTAGAGAGCTGGGCAGAGCCGTTGCTTAATGAAGTTGGGTCATCGTCTTAGCGACGGTGGCCTTTCTTTTTGGGCTTCGAGCCCTGCTTGAGTGCCTTGGAAAGGCCGACAAGGGCCGTGAGGAGCGAGACCATAGCGGTCAGGAGCTTCACGAGCTCGGTGAAATCGGTCATGGGCATCACCTCCCATCGAATGGAGGGCTCTGCCCGGCACGAGGGCTGCCGCCAGCAAGGACGATTCTATCAGAGCGGCTGACCCCCGCCGATCAATTCACGCTCCTCATCCTCACCGAATTGCGAGTATGGCAGAATCGGCACTGGATGGCAGCGCGCTAGGGCACCGACGATAGGCTTTCCAAAACTAGCGAGGCGCGTCGCCGCGATCGTAATCGCCTCGGTCGACCGCACGATCGACCTGCGGCGAGATGTCGCCGTTGCCACCATGGGCTCGTCCTGCGGCGCGAACGCGGTCATCGCCAGCATCGGGAACGGCGCCGGCGTAACGGTTGCGAATCTCCCTTGCGTAACCGCGCCGGGCAAGAAGCTCATCACGAACCGCCGGATCCTCGAGCAGATCTTCATCGCACTTCGGTGCGATGAACTTAGGAAAGAGATTGTAGGCGACGCCCTTGCTCGCCTTTGCCTGCTCGACCCACGCCGAATACGCCTTCTTAAGCCGTTGAATGTAAATCTCGCAACGCCTCTCATAAGGAAGGGCTCGCTCGGCCTCCAGCACGTTATTTTTGAAGGCCGCCTCAAGTTGCTTGACCGCAAACCTCCCGTCAAGACGAGTCAGGTTGAAAGTGCACTTCGGGTTGCCGGCCTCCTTGATATCGAGATCTGTCGCATAGACTCGATTGTTCTTGATGAAAATGTCTACGCCCCATGAGGCAAGTAACTTTTTAAACTGCTCCATATTCTTCGGATGACCTTCGTTGATTGCAAGATGGATCAACTCGCGCAGATTGTTTTTATAACTGCACTCTCCCCGCTCAACGATTTTCTTTTCAGTGTCGCGCGGCTGTCGGTCTCGAATCTTCGAGTTCTTCTTTCCCTTTTCGAGCTGAGCGAGATTCCAGGCCTCGTCCATTTCACGAACCCACGCAGCGCGTTCGTACTTTCCGCGACGCCCGCCCGTCTCGCAACGCTTACCCGTCAAAAGATCCGTGCGGTTAATCGCCATATGAACCGCGTAGCGTTTTCCCGCCTTATCGCTTTCCTCATGCAACGCGACAATCACTTGTTGATGCGGGTAGTGTTTCGCAAGCCATTGCTCCGCGTAGGCCATACACGCATCGGGGGTCATCTTGCCTCCGTTGCAGCCGCACTCCTCGGGCAGAAACGCGAGAATCTGATGAAGCATCGTTATGTTCTTCGCGCCGGCACGCGCGGGCCTGTCGTGATGGAACATCTTCCGCGTCATAGCCATTTCGGAAAACCAGTGCTTTCCGTTCGCGAGGTTCCAGCCGCCGCGGGCCAAAGCATTCTTTCCGTTAATGTACTTGCGCAGGTGCTTCGCGTAGCGCTCGGACGAAACACCTTTCTGCTTAACGACGGTCATCGAGCTCACCGCCATCGGTGAAATAGCGCTGTTCGAGCTCTTCGATGAAGAGAGTGACTTTACGGGCATTTTGGTAAACCTTTTCAAGCGTTCGGAAAACCGCCTTCTCGTTGTAGGCCGGAAGACCTTGCGCATTCACAAAATACATCAGCTGGTTGAGGTTCGTCCCCTCTCGATACAGCTCGTGATAGATTTTTGCGACCTGGCTCATATCGAAATCGATCATCTCGATTTTCCCGGCCAGCATCACGCGGCGGGCATACGCACTGACGGTCGTGCCGAGCGCATCCGCCTGCTTGCGAATCGCCTCGTGCTCGCCATCGGTGACTTTGACGTAAATAACCTCCGAGCGCTTTTCGTTCGAATCCTCTGAAACGGTTTGCAGCTTTTTGCTACGGCCACCGTTCTTATTTTTGGAAATGACTAGATCATCGAACGATTCATTCCAATGAATCAGTGCATAGCGAATGAATTCGGCTTTCGTCATGCCCGCCTTTTCTGCCAAAGCGGAAAGCGTTTCGTATTCTTCAGAAGTGAGTGTCGCCTTAACGGTGTGCGGACGTTTGCAACTCATCATTCATGCCCCCAGGAAAGCAGAGCGAATCGGTGAGGCCACCGATTCAAAACCGATATGAGATTGCTTTCCTTTTTAGGAGCGACTGACGTCGCGCCGATTTTTGAAGTGACGCCGTCGCTTCCCTTAGAGAAATGAAGGCGAACTTCATTTCTAACTTTATCGCCGTGTGAGGTGTTAAACAAGATGTGTTGGCAGATAAAGGGGCGAGTATGGCCCCATTTATCTAGCCCAACACCAATCTTGCAATCACCGGGACGGCGATTGGGCGAAGCGTAGCGTAGACACGAAATGAGAGGCCTCGTTTCGAGCGAAAGGCTTCGCGGTGTCGTAGTGTCAGCGGAGACCGTGAGCGGAAGCGAATTTTTAACGCGAAGGATGCTGAGTGTTAGAAATTCGCTGTAGCGGACTCCGGGCGAGGGCTGGAGCAAGTCGATGGAAGACCTTACCGATTTGCGGAAGGTTTTGCCCGAAGCATCCGGCACCGCCGAATTCTTTTGGAACGGCCTCTCGTTTGATTGCTTTCCTATCGTTTGCTCCCAGACTTGTCGTCTAAAAAAGGCGGCCGAACCGGCCGCCCACAAATAAATAAATATTTACCAAATGTAAGAGGAGAGGAACGATGTACATTACTCCCAGTGACCGGCGACGTCGACAACCCAATGTTGTCCCGTAGCCTGCTGTTCATAATGTCCTTGGTCCTCAGAGGTGGTATACGAATCATCTACAACGGATCCACCGATACCGCCGTTTTCGCCATCGTTAATAATCCAAGCGTAGGCTGCATCGGATGAATCGAAGGGCCCTACCATAGTACCACCATGATTGACCCAGAAACGAGGATGACGCGTGTATACCACGTTCGGTACCCAGACCTGGCTGTAGTCGGTCTCCCAGTGGCCCTGCTCGGCAACCCATTTCTTCTGGCTACCGCCGTTGGAAGAGGAATTGTTGCCGCTTGAACCTTGAGAGCTGCCGGAATTCTGCTTGGACTGGGAGGAATCTCCCTTGCTGTCCGACTTCGACGAGTCGGAGGACTTGTTATCCTCCTTCTTGGAGTCATCGGACTTCTGGTCCTTGTCGTCGGATTCTTTCTTCTCCTCGGACTTGGTTCCAGAGGTTTGCGTCGCCTTTTCTTCGCTTGGCTTCTTTTTGTCTTTATTCTTTACCGCTGTGGCGGCCCTTTCCGCAGAGCCGCTTCCTTGCTTTGCAATGCTGGCACATCCAAGTTGAGGTGCCGAAAGGCACACCAGAAGCGCAACGATAATAGCCTTTGTTCTCACACCGATCTCCCCGTCCGTGAAACCGGGCGTTGGACACTAGCCGATATCCAACGCCCGGCTCGCTTTTGCATCTGCTCGCGGCGCTTCTTTTGATCGAGGAAGACGCCGGCTGCCACGAGGACGGTACCGCCGATGACGAGCGTCTCGCCGATGAGTCCCGCGCGGTCGCCGGTCTGGGCGAGGCTGCCGGGCTGGGCGGTATCCGTGCCGGCGAGGTGCTTCGGGGTGTATGCCGCCTGCTGCTTTGCGACCTCCTCTGCCTCCTGACGGGCGATCTCGGCGGAAAGCTCCTGCTCTGCCGCGATGCGGTCGGACTTCGCCTGCTCGTAGGCAGCGAGTGCCGCATCATAGCCGGGTTGGAGCCCGTCCACCGCGGCCTGCTTCTCGTCCAGGATGGCCTTGGCGGGCGCGACCTTGGCACGTGCCTCGACTGCTGCGGCGAAAAGCGCGTTGAGGGCGTCATCCGCGTTCACATCATGGCCGGAAGCGATCGCCGCGCCGGCATCGATGGAGTTCAGCTTCGACAGCTTGGCGTCTGCCTGCGCCTTTACCTGCTCGGCGGCGGAGACCAGGGACTCGGCGGCGGCGGTATCCGCCTTCGCGGCATCGAGGGCGGCCTTGGTGTCATTGACGGCCTTTGCTGCATCCTGCTCGCGCTGCTGTGCCTCTGCGAGCTTCGCGGCAAGGCCGGTGAGGATGTCGAGGTTCGACTGTGCGTCCTCGAGATCGGTCTGGGAGCCGGTAAGCCTCTCGGCGGCAACGCCGGTGTCGGCCTTTGCGGCATCGACGGCACGCTGGGCATCCGCGAGGGCGCGTGCGGTGGCGTCCGCCTTTTGCTCGGCGGCGGCGAGGACGGTCGCCTTCTCGACCTGATCGGCTGCCGCCGCGTCGTGGGCGCTCTTTGCTGTATCGAGCGCCTTCTTGGCGTCGGCGACGTCCTGGAAGAACTTCGCGAGATCGGCGTTCGCAACCGTGACGTCCTGCTGCTTGGCCTCGGTGTCCGCCTTGGCGGAGTCCAGCTTGATCTGTGCGCCCGTTACGACCGCATTGGCGGCATCAAAGGCGACCTGCTTCTGCTGGACGGTCGTCTTTGCCGTATCGACTGCCGCGTTGGCGGCATCGAGGTCCGATTTCGCCGCATCAAGCTCGGTCTGGGCATCCGTGACGCCCTGCTGCTTGGATGCGAGATCAGCCTTTGCGGCATCGACGGCACGCTGGGCATCGGTGACGTCCTGCTTCGCGGCATCGACACCTGCCTGTGCGGAATCCGCTGCGACCTGCTTCTGCTGGACGGTTGCGGCGGCGCCGGCGGCTGCCTGCTTCTTGGATGCGAGATTGGTCTTGGCTGCGTCGAGTGCGCTCTTGGCGTTCTTGAGGCCGTTGATATAGGAGGTCAGCTTCTGCTCGTACTCGTCGACGGACATGGGGTTCATGTTCCAACCGGAGCCGGACCAGCCGGAGATCTCTGCGGTGTAGCACTGCGTCTGAAGCCCGGACATGGTGCCCTTGGTGCAGGTTGCCATTCCCATAACGGCGAGTTCGGGATTGATGATGTTCATGTAATGGCCGACGGTGCCGCTGCTGCCGTTCTCCCAGCGGCAGTTGTCTGCAATCCAATGGTTGATTGCGACGCCGTTCTTTGCATAGAAATCATAGGCATCCTTGCCGACAAGACCGGTGACTCCATAAAGGGCCTCCGTTGCCTTGTCGAAAAAGCCCTTCTCCTGCTCGATCCACTGCCCACTCGGATCGATTCCGTAATTCCATGCCAGGTTTTCGGCAAAATCATATTGACGGGCATGATCGAGCACGGTGTCGCTGTAGTTGGCATCCGCAATGGCACCGGCGATGAGCTTGTAGGTGACATGGAGCTCGGACAGGCCGACCGACTTGCGGTAGTCGTTGACGGACTTCATCCACCTGATCGCATTGAGCATGTTATCAAGGGACGTGGCATCCTTGGAGTTGCCGACTTCGGTCTTTCCGGCATATTTGGCGTTCAGGATGATGTTGACTGCGTCATCGGCACCCATGGCACGGAAGAAGCCGATGGCTCCCTGCTTGAGCTGCGCGTCGGCGGAATCGAGTTTCGCCTGTGCCTCGTCGACCTTCTGCTGCGCGGCGGTCACGGCGGCGTCTGCGGTATCCTTTGCGGCCTTGGCGTTCGCGAGCTCTACGTCGGCGGCTGCCTTGGCGGACTCGGCGTCCTTGACAGCCTGCTTCGCGGCGTCCAGCTTGGCGACGGCGTCGGCATTCGCCTGCTTGGCCGCATCGAGGTCGGCGTTCGCGGCATCGAGAGCGGACTGGGCGGCGTTCACACCGGATTCGGCATCGGCCGCGGCCTGCTGCTTTACGGAGAGAGCCGTCTGGGCATCATTCAGATCGGCTTGTGCCGTTGCCGCAGCGGACTGTGCCTGCTCGAGCTCGGACTCGCACTGGGACTGTGCCGCTCGTGCGACAGCGAGGGCTGCCTCCGCGTCCGCGACCTTCTGTTTCGCCGCATCGTACTCCGGACCGCTGGCGCCTGCCTCCGCTGCGGCGAGGTCTGCTTTCGCCTTCTCGTAGGCGGCGCTGGCGGCTGCGGCCTTCGCATCCGCCACGTCCTTGTTCTGCTGGGCTGCGGCGAGGACGGAATCGGCGGAATCCTTTGCAGACTGGGCCGCAACCAGCTTGGACTGGGCATCGGCAAGCGTCGCGTTGGCGTTGTCGAGTTCGGCCTGTGCCCTGCTCACGGCATCCTGGGCGTCGCGTACCGCCTGCTCGGCGGCACGGATAGCCTCCGGGGTGGCGCTTACGGCATCGGCCTTGGCTTTATCGAGGGCATCCTTGGCGTCCTGGGCCGCCTTGAGGGCGGACTGGTACGCTTCGTCCTTCTCGGATGCATCCGCCTTGGCGTCTGCGAGACCCGCCTTCGCCTGCTCGAGGTCCTTGCCGGCGGCATCGGCGGCGTCCTTGCCCTCCGCGACCTGACGGGCGTACTCGTCCATTGCCGCTCGGTCGGCTGCCGTGCCGGCGCTGACTGCCGAATCGTAGGATGCCTTGGCCTGGTCGCGGGCGGAAGCCGCCTCGTTGTAGGGACCGGCGGCCTCATCGTAGGATGCCTTGGCGGCGTCCTCCTTCGCCTTCGCCTCGTCGACTGCCTTCTGCAGGTCCGCGATGGTCTGTGCGGCGGATTTCGCGCCGACACCGGATGCCGCGCCGGCGTGGGCGGCAATCGGCGACATCACGGCGGGGTGCTGCGTGCCCCCGTCACCGGTCTGGGCGAATGCCGTGAACGGTGAGATGAGGCTCGATCCGGTCATGGCGGCCATGGTCGCCGCGGTGACGGTCAGACGCGCGATCCCCTTCGGGGCGTGAATCTTTTTGTTTGGCAGTGTGGCGAAGTGATCGCCGCCGGCAGCGAAATGCTTTCCCTGAGTCATTGCTATTCCATTCCTTTTCCGTGCCCTATCCGACTGGGCATCAGGGTGCTTTCCAATAGAGATAATTATGCGCCTTAACAGGGATTGTTGTATATGGTCCGTTGGCTTTTATACAACAATCCATGACTCTTTTTGTCATGGATATCTCGCCGCTACAACGATCCTTTGGTCTACGCTGCAAAGAATTAAGATCAAAGTCTGGTTACTCTCAAGTACAATTTGCGAATCGCATCGGCATGGACAGGTCTTACTACGCCTCGATAGAGGTCGGACGAAGAAATGTCAGTCTTTCTAACCTCTGTAAAATTGCTAACGGATTCGACATGACAATCGCTGCACTCATGACTGGTGTGACTGAGAAAACGGATTAGTCCATCAATCAATCAGCGAACGCAGTGAGCGAATCAATCGACGGCACAGCCGGCGGCAAGGTCACGGCGCGTGACCGCGCAGCGAGCTTCGCGAGCGAAGGGGGACAGCATCGCTGTCCCTATTCTTTATCGACGGCTTAGCCGGCGGCAAGGACACGGTACGTGGCCGCGCAGCGAGCTTCGCGAGCGAAGAGGACGGCATCGCCGTCCCTATATTTTTATAGTATATTTCTCTATTAATTGGTTTCACCAAAATGGGTATAGCGCAAGCTTCTGAACAGGCGTTTTTATCAAAAACTCAAAGCAGCCGAATCATCAAAATGGTGAAATTTTTTACCCAAATTGAGGAAGCGCTTCACCAAAATGGAACCGACTAACGGCTGTTGAAAACTTTTTATCCCCAAAATGGTGATTTCCTGTTTTCAGTGGAAAACTCGGTAAGTTAAATTATTTACTTACCAGATTTACAAACAAAAGCAGTTCTTAACCCTAAAACCAGAACAGGTCAGAAGCAAAATTAACTCCTGACCTGCGATTTTTCTGGTGCCCCCGGGCGGATTCGAACCGTCGACACCCGCTTTAGGAGAGCGGTGCTCTATCCCCTGAGCTACGGAGGCATGTTGTATTAGTGTAGCAGATTTACGCCGCTGTAATGCAGCGTATACCCACTCTTCGAAGTTGCGGTGGAACAGCCCTCCGGAAAGTGCGTCCCACTATCCAGGCAAATTCTGGGTCAGACTTTCCCCATGAGACCTCGCTGGGAAACTGTGACCCAGAATTTCGGCTCGAAACGGGACACGGTTTCCCAAACGACCCCGTTCCGGAAACTACATCCCGGAATCGACGCTCGAACTGGGATGCACTTTCCCGATCGAGCCACATGGGAGACTGCGCCCCACTTTGAGGGGGCGCTCTTTAATGACTACTTGCCTTTGTGGAAAAGGTTTTTGATAACGGAGGGGATGCTCTTGGCGCCCTTGGCCGTCACATCGATAAAGTCGGGCGAACGAACGAGCTTGTCCTCGTCAATGTACTTACGCACCGCGCGAAGCGTTTCCTTGTCATTGCGCGTCGAAAACGTAAAGTGGCCATTCTCTTTGGTAAAGATGGCAAAACGCGTAATCTTCTTGGTGCCGCGCAAAACCTCGGCGGCAATATAGTCGACCTCGTCCCACGGGATTTGGATATAATCCTCGGGATTACGCTCGTTATAGTACTCAAACGCCTTATTGCCCACCATCACGTTACCGTGACTGGTAAGCCCCATCAGGCAGGTTGCCGGCGTTGCCAGATCGACCGTGCTGTTCTGAGATTGCGCCATACGCGCCTCGCCCTCCAATAAAAACAATCGGACCGCATCCAGTGTACCCACCGGGTGCGGCCCGTTTCAATGGCTCAAAAGCCCTTGCCTAGCAACTCTCGGTCTTAAGCCGAAGCGTGCTTACATGAAGCCGCAGACGCGACCGATGATGCCGACGGCGAAGAGAGCCAGGATGATGACGATCGGGCTGACCTTCTTCTTGAGGAGCTTGCAGACCAGAAGGGTCAGGCACACGGCGGCAAGGCCGGGGATGAGCTGATCGAGGTTGGCCTGAAGCGTGGTGACCTTCACCGGGTCGAGTGCGTTGGCACCGACAGAGCTGTACATCGTCAATGCCTGCTTGATGCCCTCAGAACCGGCGGGCAGGTTGGCCCAGTCGATATAGGCGCCAGCGGACTGCGTGACCTTGGAGACGACCGGGGTGAAGGAGATGGACACCCAGCGCTCGACCAGGGCGCCGATGATGAACATACCCAGGATGGAAGCACCCTCGGTGACCTTGCCCATCAGACCGCCGGAGAGGTCCTTGGCGATGGAGGAGCCGACCTTGTAGCCAAACTCCTGCGTGTACCACAGGAAGGCGTAACGGATGATGTTCCACGCGAAGAAGAACAGCAGCGGACCGGCGATGCTGCCGGACAGGGCCAGGGAAGCGCCCAGTGCACCCAGAATCGGGCGAAGGGTGAACCAGAAGGCGGGGTCGCCGACGCCGGCGAGCGGGCCCATCATACCGACCTTGACGCCCTGAATGGCGACGTCGTCAATCGGAGCACCGTTGGCGCGCTCCTCCTCGAGGGCGAGGGTAACGCCAATGACGGGGGCGGAAACATAGGGGTGGGTGTTATAGAACTCCAGGTGGCGCTTAAGAGCGGCAATCTGGTCATCCTTGCTGGTGTAGAGCTTCTTGATCGCAGGGATCATTGCGAAGCACCAGCCGCCGTTCTGCATACGCTCGTAGTTCCACGAGCCCTGAAGGAACTGATGACGGAAGCAAACCTTCTTACGGTCAGCCTTGGTGAGCTGAATCTTGTTCTCTGCCATATGTATCACTCCCCTCCTACTCGTAATCGTTCAGAATGTCGCCGAGCGGGTCACCGGAGCCACCGCCCATGCCGCCACCCTGCTTGGCCAGATCCTTAAGGCCAAGGTAGATGAGGGCAAGGGAGATGCCGATGAGGCCAAGGGCGATCAGCGTGAGCTGAGGGATGGCAGCAAGGACAAAGCCGAGGATGAAGAACGGCCAGGTCTCCTTGGTGGCCATCATGTTGATGACCATGGCGTAACCGACGGAAGCGACCATGCCGCCGCCGACAGCCATGCCGCCGGACAGCCAATCGGGCATAGCGTTAAGCGCGTTGGTAACGGCCTCGGCCGGGATGATGCACAGAAGTACTGCCGGGATGGCGATACGAACACCCTGCATGAGGATGCCGGCGTACTGCCAACGCTCGATGCCGGCGAAGTCGCCCTTCTCGGCGCAGGCGTCCATGCCGTGAACCATAGCGGTAGCCAGGGTACGGCAGATCATGGTCAGGAACAGACCAGCGACCGACAGCGGGACGGCGACGGCGATGGCGGCGGTAACGGCCTTGGCCGAATCGGTGGCGCCGCCGTTGAGGGCGAGCACCATGATGATCGAAGAAGCGACCGAGGCCAGAGCGGCGTCAGGCGCGACGGCGGCGCCGACGTTAGCCCAGCCAAGGGCCATCATCTGGAGCGAACCGCCCAGGAGGATGCCCTCCTGAAGGTGACCGGTTACGAGACCGATAAGCGTGCATGCCACGAGCGGCTGATGGAACTGGAACTCATCCAGAATGCCTTCCATACCGGCAAGCAACGCGACAATCGCAACAAGCAGAATAGTGATTGCAGACATGTATCGGACCCTCCTTTACTATGCTTGAGCGGCCAGTTCGGCCTTAGCTTTCTTCAACATGGCGTCGAGATCCTCGGAGGAATCCGAAGGAACCTTGCGGACCTCGAACTTGACGCCCTTGGCCTTGAGAGCCTCGATGGTCTTGACATCGTCATCGCCCATAGCGACAGCGTTAGTGACGACGACCTTGCCCTTGGAGTGGGCCATGGAACCGATGTTGGCTTCCTTGATGTCGACGCCGGCCTCGATGGCCCTGAGCAGATCCTGCGGGTTCTCGAACAGCAGCATCGCCTTGGTGTCGCCAAAGCGCGTGTCCTTGACGACCTCGGCCATCTTCTTGATAGGCACGACGTTGGCGTGGACTCCCGGAGGGGCAGCCTGCTCGATCATGGTCTTGCGGAGCTCGTCGTGAGCAACGCCGTCGGAGACCACGATGATGCGGTTGGGGTTGATCTGCTTGGTCCACGTGGTGGCCACCTGACCATGCAGCAGACGCGTGTCGATACGGACGTGGGCGATCTTGATGTGCCCGTCGCCGATCACCGTTCCCGGAGGAATGGCACCCGCAGGAGCAGCGGCGGCCGCAGCCGGCTTCTTCTCCTCGGGCTCCAGAGACTCGGGCTTGACGCGCACGCCGGCCTTAGCCTCAGTCACGAGATGTTTTGCGATCGCATGTGCAGTGTTCTTTGCGTCAAAGCGCTGCGAATATGCCTCGATGAGCATAGGCAGGTTGACACCGGTGACGATAGCCCAGGAATCATGGCCCTCGATGAGACCGCTGATCTGGTTGAAGGGCGTGCCGCCCCACAGATCAACGAGGAAGAGCACCTGCTCCTGGTCCTCGAAGGAAGCGACTGCTTCCTCGACCTTGGCTCGGAAGTCGTCGGGGCCCATGCTCGGCTCGAGCGAGACCACGGCTACAGACGGCTGATCGCCAAAGACCATCGAGCCCGTCTGCTTGATTCCAGCCGCCAAGTCACCATGGCTAGCAAGAACAATACTTACCATCACATAACCTCCTTTTTGTCTACGTAATTCCTACACGACAGTTATGGAGTATAGCTGCAAATACAGCAGAATTGTTTGAAAAACTGCAAAAGGTAGCATTATTTGTTTAAACGTCTTAATTTGTTACAAGTTGATTACATTCCGGCATCATTGGCTGATCTGCCGCTGATAACTGATACCCAACCAATACTTACACGACGGATATGCGCATGCTGTCATTATTACCGCTTTTAAACAGATGCAAACGTGCTGAGACTGAGGCTATTTCGTTTAAACAGCTATGCCTTGACTAATGGCGAGCGATATGCTCTAGCAAAGTAGTTATTGGGGACGTTCTTAAATGGCTAGTCATTGGGGACGTTCTTTTTCGACTAGTCGTTTAAGAACGTCCCCAACGACTAAGTTAGGCGATGTGGAGGGGGTTGGCGGCGTCGACGGCATCGGGGGCATCGGATAGGCCGTCGGGGGCAGCGTCTGTCGGGTCCTCGTCGGGGGTCTCGATCTGCTTGATCATGACCTCCTGGCCCTGCAGCAGATAGGTCTCGCCGCTACCGCAATGGGGGCAGGTCTTGCCGTGCTCGACCGTCGCGTAGTCGCAGCCGCACGCCTCGCAATGCGTCACGGCCTCGACAGGCTCCACAATAAGCTCCGCGCCCTGCGTGATAGGCTTTTTATCTGCCGCCCAGCGCCAAGCATCAAGCAGCAGATCGGGAACGACGCCCGAGACCTCGCCCAGGAGCAGCGTCACGCTCGAAACGCGACTCACGCCATTGGCGCGCGCCACATTCTCGACATCACGAATGATGTGGTAAACAATCCCGAGCTCGTGCACTTTTATTCCTTCCGCCGTTCTAACGAACGGCGGTCGGCTTGACGCTGCGCGAGCCCCAGACGGGCGATCTGCCTTTCAATCGTCGGGCATGGGCAAAAGCCCTATGCCCTCCTCTTTCAAGGCACCTCGCCACGCCTGGGACTCGCTCGCTGTCCAACCGTTCTCTGCGCCGTTCTCTTGTTTGTTGCGTTTTTTATTTCTTCCCAAATTTGATTTTGATCGCGCGCTTCAAAGCGTACTTGCCGAGGCTGGGGAGCTTTTGCTCGTATTTGACCATCGTTGAGCACTCGGGGCGGTCGCGATCCAGATGGATGGCGTCGAACGCGCACTTGGTGGTGCACAGACCGCAGCCGATACACTTGTTGGGGTCGACGATCGAGGCGCCGCAGCCCAGGCAGCGAGCGGTCTCGGCGCGCACCTGTTCCTCGGTAAAGGTCTCGACGTACTCGCTAAACGGCGCGGCCTTCTCGCGTTCGCGGTCCACATGCGCAACCTCGCGGCTCGCGTTGTCGTAGCTCTCGAGCACAACGTCGTCGCGGTCGAGCGCGGTGTAGCGGCGCTGGTTGCGGCCGATGGTGAGCGTGGAGCCCGGCTGCACAAAGCGATGGATGGACACCGCGGCCTCATGACCGGCGGCGATGGCGTCGATGGCAAAGCTGGGGCCGGTGTAGACGTCGCCGCCCACAAAGATGTCTGGCTCGGCGGTCTGGTAGGTCTGAGGATCGGCAAGAGCACCCTGGCCGCGGCCAAGCTCCACCTTGGAGCCAGCCAGCAGGTTGCCCCACACAATGGACTGGCCGATGGACATGACCACGCGGTCGGCATCGACACGACGCAGGTCGTTCTCGTCGTACTCGGGCGCAAAACGGCCCTCGTCGTCAAAGACACGCGTGCAGCGCTTGAAGGTGATGCCGCGCACATGACCGGCCTCGTCCAGATGGACCTCCTTGGGGCCCCAACCGCAACTGATGTGTGCGCCGTCCTCGATGGCCTCGCGACGCTCTTCCTCGCTGGCGGGCATCTGTGCCTCGCTCTCCAGGCAGAACATCTCAACGTGCTCGGAACCCAGACGGCAGGCGTTGCGGGCAACGTCGATGGCCACGTTGCCGCCGCCCACCACGATGGTGCGGCCGGGCAGCGCATCGATCTTGCCGCTGTTGACCTCGCGCAAAAAGTCGACGGCCACGGTCACGTCCTCGGCGTCCTCGCCCGGAATGCCGGCAAGGCGGCCGCCCTGGCAGCCAATGGCAACGTAGAAGGCCTTGAAGCCCTGCGCGCGCAGCTCGTCGAGCGTCACGTCTCGACCGACTTCCACGCCATAGCGGAACTCGGCACCCATCAGGCGAATGACCTCGACCTCGGCCTCAATGACGTCCTTCTGCAGCTTAAAGCTGGGAATGCCGTAGGTGAGCATGCCGCCCGGGCGCTCGTTTTTCTCGAACACGACGGGCTTGTAGCCCTTCTCGGCCAGATAAAAAGCGCAGGACAGGCCGGCCGGACCGGCACCGATGATGGCAATCTTCTGATCGAAGCCGCCGGCACGCGTCGGGGTCACCACAGGTGGGACATAGCGGGTCGCGGCATCCAGATCGCGCTGGGCGATAAACTTCTTGACCTCGTCGATAGCCACGGCGGCGTCCACACGGCCGCGGGTGCAGGCATCCTCACAGCGGCGGTTGCACACACGGCCGCAGATAGCGGGCAGCGGGTTCTCGCGCTTGATGAGCGCCAGGGCCTCGTCATAGCGACCCTGCGCCGCGAGCTTCAGATAGCCCTGAACGGCAACGTGCGCGGGGCAGGCCGTCTTGCAGGGCGCGGTGCCGGACTCATGCGTCTCGATGCGGTTATCGTTGCGGTAGTTGGGCGACCACTTGGTGTGGTCCCACTTGGTGGCATCGGGCAGCTCCTGGCGCGGATACTCGGGCACCTGTCCGCCGGCCTTTTTGCTGCAGAGCTTTTGGCCCAGCTTGGCGGCGCCGGCCGGGCACACCTCAACGCAGCGACCGCAGGCAACGCACTTGTCCTTCTCGACCTTGGCGACATAGGCCGAGCGCGACAGGTTGGGCGTGTTGAACAGCTGAGAGGTGCGCAGGGCGTAGCACACGTTGACGTTGCAGTTGCAGATGGCGAAGATCTTGTTCTCGCCGTCGATATTGGTGATCTGGTGCACAAAGCCGTTGTCCTCGGCCTGGCGCAAAATGTCGTAGACCTCGTCGCGCGTCACGTAATGGCCACGGTCGGTCTCGACCACGTAGTCGGCCATATCGCCCACGGCGATGCACCAGTCGGCCGGGTCGTCGGCGCAGCCCTCTCCCATCACGCGACGGCTCGCGCGGCAGCTGCAGGTGCTGGCGGCATACTTGCCATCGTATTTGTCGAGCCAATGCTCGATATGCTCGATCGGCACCGACGTGCTCGCGGCATCGATGGCCTTCTCGACCGGAATGACGTGCATGCCGATACCGGCGCCTCCGGGCGGCACCATCGGCGTGGCGCGGGACAGCGGTCCCTTGGACGCCTGCTCAAAGAACTTGGCATAGACCGGGTGCTCCTCGAGCTGGCTCACGCGCATGTTGAGGAACTCGGCGGAACCCGGCACCAGCATGGGCAGCACCCACTGCTTGGCGCGCTCGGGATTTTCCCAGTTGTACTCGAGCAGACCCGTGTAGCTCATGTCGTCGAGCATCTTCTCGATATCGGCCTCGGGCATGCCGGTGAGCTTGACCATCTCGGGCAGCGTATAGGGACGGCGCATCTTCATCTTGCAGAGCACTTCGGCCTGCTCGTCGGTTGCGGCCTCGGCAAACGACCAGTACTCGTAGCCCAGCAGCTCGTCGCGATGCAGCAGACGGTTGGTGCAGTGCTCGCACAGCTTGACGATGGCCTCGCGCGGATGCTCCGGCAGCGGCGGCACGAACTCCGAACCGATGTCAGGCTCGGTGTAGCTAATTCCCGGTCCGTTGAGAATCATGGTTGTCCCTTCTCTTGCCGCAGCCCGACGAGGCCGCAGCGCCCCTCTTTTTTGCAGGCCGGACATGCCCCCATGCCGTTCACCCGCCATTAGTTGACATTGTGTCAAAAATAGTATTGACGAACCGTCAACAATATTCAAGACTGTTAGGCGAACGGTCAGGCAAAAGAGGATGGAAGGCGGCAAAACATGGGCGGCAAAACAGCAGATACCTCTGTGGTCGATGCCGTCCCCGCATCCGATAGTGCGGCAAAGCGCCTGACGGGCGACGAGCGCCGTCGCGAGATCCTCGATGCCGTGCGCACCGTAAGCTCCGAGCTGGGCGTGTCCCACCTATCGGTATCGGCCGTGACCAAGCGAGCCGGCTGCACGCGTTCATTGTTCTACCACTACTTTGCCGATATGGACGCCGCCGTCACCGCCGTTATGGACGAGGCGATCGACGGCTTTATCGCCGAGCTCGAGCAGTGGAACGCCAGCCGCACGGTTGGTGACATCGAAGGCGCACTCGACACCGTCGCTCCGCTCTTTAAGCGCCTGGTCGTGAGCGGCCACGAGTTGCCGAGCACGCTTACCTCGAGCAGCGGCGCGCTCTACGGCGGCTTTCTGCACAACGTGGTCCAGCGCGTGGCGCAATACATTTGCGACACCACCGTGGTGGACTTTGTCGCCCATCATGACCTGCGCATCGACCATGTCTATGAGACGTTCTACACCCTCATCATGGGACTGTTGATGTATATCCGCACGCACCCCGATGTGCCCGACGAGACGGTCAAGGAAATCATCGCCTCGACGCTCCACATCGAGGGCTACACCGCCAAGTATCCCGAGCGCAAGCCCAGGAACTGACGACATTTTGCCAAACTGCCCGCGATCGGAAGAGGGGCCGCGGGCGCGTGAAAGGAGAGCAGCATGCTGTTCGATGTTTGGGGTAGCAATACCCTTATCCACTGGGTCGGCTGGGCCATGGTCTTTATCGGCCTGATCGTGCTCAACGAGGTCGGCCGCCGCACCAAGCTCGGCGCGGCAATCATCTTTGGCGTGGCTCCGCTGGCCATGACCATCTATTGCATCGCCATCGCCGTCGGCGTTTCGCAGGGTGCCGAGTGGGCGCTCACCAACCCCACCCATGTGTACCAGAACAGCTGGTTCCACTACGCCAAGGTCTACGCGGCGTTGGCCGGTTGTTGGGGCTTCATCGCCATTAAGTATCAGTGGGGCAAGATCGGCAAGGCGCACTGGTTCCGCGCTTGGCCGTTTGTGATCGTCGCCATCAACATCATGATCGCCGTCGTGTCCGACTTTGAGAGCGCCTATCACTTCTTTGTCCTGGGCGAGTCCACCTGGGTCACCTCCGAAGGTGCTACGCAGCTGGCCGGCTGGAACAACGTGTTCAACGGCATCGCCGGTATCATCAACATCTTCTGCATGACCGGTTGGTGGAGCGTCTACGCCTCCGAGGATCAGACCGACATGCTGTGGCCCGACATGACCTGGGTCTACATCATCGCCTACGATATCTGGAACTTCTGCTACACCTACAACTGCCTGCCCACCCACTCCTGGTTCTGCGGCTTTGCGCTGCTGCTGGCGCCCACCGTCGCCGCCTTTATCTGGAACAAGGGCGGCTGGATCCAGAACCGCGCCTTTACGCTTGCTATTTGGTGCATGTTTGCCCAGGTGTTCCCGTACTTCCAGGAGGAGTCCATCTTTGTGACCCACTCCACGCTCGACCCCGGCGCCGCTACCGCGGTCTCGATCGCCGCACTGGTCGCCAACGTCGCCGCGATCATCTACATCGCCTACCGCGCCAAGAAGCTCGGCCGCAATCCCTACAAGCAGGATGTCTTTGAGGGCACCAGCGACTGGGAGAAGGCTACCGCCCGCCGCGCCAAGGCGGATTACGCGCACGCCGAGTAACATGTTGGCCGCTGTTGGCACTTGGGCATAGGCCCGCTCACCAGGCCTTTCAATCCAATGTCTCGCAGAGCCCCCGAAAAGCGTTTCGCTCGCTTTCCGGGGGCTTTTTGTCGTTGCGCCTCTATTCATCTATTCAAAAACACGCGCATATATAAAATCGGATTTCAAATCATGCGGCGGCTCTATGGAGCCCCGTTTTTGGGTACATTGTTGTCCCGATATTGAGCTTGGGGGATATATGAAAGATGAGACGATGGGCCAAGAGGACGCGGTCCAAGATGCAGAAGCGTGTGCCGAGGCCCTGGAGAGTCTAGACCAGATCGCGCTGGCCGAGATTACGTTTGACGATTCGAGCGTTGATGTGCAGGATGAGCCGGAAATCGAGGCGCAGTCCGATGATCAGGATGCAGACGACGTTGAGCCTGCCAAAGATGAGGCAGGTCACGAAGACACCGAAAGCGAGGCCGGCAATCAGCTCGAATCCGACACGGGCGAGGAAACCGTCTTGCTCGACAGCTTGCCGGCCGAGGATTCGCTGACCCGCGAGCTTCCTGGCCTGGGTTCCGCACCGGCCGTGGACGAGACCATCGCCATGGGCGATATTCCCCTTCCGTCCGTCCCCTCGGCACGCGAGGCCGAGGTTCGTCATCGCAAGATGTCGCCCAAGCGCCGCAATCTGATGGTCGCCGGTGTCGTGGCCGTCGCGCTCGTCGCCGGCGGTGCAGGCTATGCTGCCTGGAACGGATATCAGCAAGAGCAGGCTGCCGCTGTCGCCGCCAATGCCCACACGATGATGTCGGTGCAGATTGGCGTACATGCCGCGGGGCTCGACTGTTCCGCCGGCTCCAAGATTCCCGTACAAGTGAGTGGCCAGGATTCTGACGGATCCTCCGTGAGCGAAACACTCTATGTTGACGAGCACGGCCGTGGCATCAAACTGCTACCCGGTGACTACACGCTCTCCATCGCTGCCTCCCCCATCGCGTCCGACGGCACCGTCTATACCGTGCCGACCACCAAGGCGCAGGTCACGATCAAGAGCGACGGACAGGACCTAAGCAGCCAGGCCGCCTTTAAGCTCAAGGTGCCTTCGGCCGACACGGTAACCGACGACCAGATCGATGCCGCCGCCAAATATGCCGAGGAGGGAGGCGCGAGCTCCGCCGCCACCGCCAAGGTGCTCCAGCAGGCGGCAACCGCGCGGCGCGACGCCGCCGTCAATGCCGTGAGCGCGCAAAAGGCACAGGCAGCCCGCGATGCTGACGCTCGCCACAAGGCAACCGACCTCTACCAGCTCGATATCCCCGTCGAATGGTACGGCAAGGTCGAGACTTGGCAAAATGGCAGCACGCTGTGCATCTATCTTGCCGGCGACACGAACACGCCGATTGTGACGCTCGTCGCGGTGCGCGAGGGCGAGAGCTTTACGCCCGATGAGGGCGATACGGTTTTGGGTGCGGCCAACCTAGGCAACGGTTATACCGTCTACGCCAGCGGCCCCGTCTATCCGTACGTGGTGCCCCAGACCATCAACGGACGGACGCAGAATCCCGTGTCAACCTACCCCATGGACACGGCCATTGAGCTTGTCGAGCTTACGACCGGCAACCGCTACACCTATAGCCAGATCAAGAACGTACTGGTCGGCAAAGAGGGCAAAGCCGACGCCGCGACCAAACTCGAGACCGACTACCTCGCCCAGATTCTGATGCCGAGCATCAAAGCCCAGGACTAGCGGACCATGACACCTGAGTCCTGGCCTCGCAAATCCATAGACGATTAGGAAAGGAGCCACTTCCATGCGGGCACAGCATGTACCACGCCGTGTTTGCATGGAATATCGGCCTGCTCATCCATGGTAACGATTGCCGACTCGCCAAGATCAAACTGGGCCATCGCGGCATCGAGCGCGGCAATTTCGCGCTCGCGCGTTTTCTCGCTTGTCATATCCACACTTACCTGAATCAGGCCGTAAGCCTGCATGAGCAGTGCATCCCCAGCCACAAAGTCCACCTCATGGCTCTTGCTCTTCTCTTTGATCAGCAGGCGGCAGACCGATCCGATCCTCACCGCGGGAGTCCTTCTTCTTAGCGCGTTGAACACTGCGGTCTCGAGCCTCTGGCCCTGGTCCAATGCCGATGCGGGAGAGAATGCTCCAAACATCGCGGGATCGACAGCGTAGACCTTAGACGCAGACCGCATGTTATTTGCCAGTGAACGCGTGAACTCCGGCACGGAGAACAGCAGGTAGGCATCCTCATAATACTCAAGTAAGTCGCTGAGCGAATTACGACTGACGGGTATCTGCCTGCTCTTGAACTCGTTGTACACTTTGTTCACCGACAGCTCTCGTCCCGAAGATGCCATACACCGCGTTAGGAACAGCGATGCCAGGCGAGGGTTCTTGACGTCGTAACGCTCAACGACGTCCATAGCGACCGTTCGCGAAGCATATTCCTGTAGCAGCTGAATCGCGTCTGCGGGCGTCTGCTCAAGCGTCGCGATGAATCCCCCTCGTTCAAGATATCCGATCAGATGATGTCGAAGCAGCGCTGCATCGCTTGGGGAAAAGGTCGCATCTGGCTCGAAAACGCTCCCCGTCTTATATCGAACGTATTCCGAAAAACTCAACGGAAAAAGCTCTCGTATAAGAGAACGACCCCTGAACTCGCTCTTAAGTTCTGAGGACAGCATCTTAGAAGAAGATCCCGTCACATAGACGGTCGCTTTCTCCGTATCGACTACACGCCGCAGAAACGCACCCCATTCGGGAATTTCCTGGATCTCGTCAAAGAAAATGTAAGCGCCCTCGGTTCGAGCAGCAGGATGCAGCGCATAGAACGTGTCGAGCACGTCCGCCAGCAGCGATGGCTCATACGGGCGCAAGCGCTCGTCCTCAAAATTAAAGTAAAGCATCCGGTCAAGCTCGACGCCCCGGCCCCGAAGCCGCTGCATCTCCTGATACAGGCGATACGTCTTTCCACAACGGCGGGCCCCCACAACCACATTTACGATGTTGTCGCGCTTTGGCTCCTGTGGGTTTCCCAGATCAAGGTCTCGCTCAAAGACCTGTGGAACCCCCTGCTGTTCAAAGTCCTTTATTTTCTGGGCCACCAAGTCGTTGAATGCCATGATTCTCCAATCTTGCTTATATGCTAATCAAGATTATATCGATTCTTGATTAGCAGATAAGTAAGATTGTGTGAAGCTTGATTAGTAGTTAAGCAAGTTTTTCACTGTCGAATTGCCCGGGTGATCACATGCCTCGGATGGCTACAAAACAGTTGAGGGGTCAAATGCTCCCGTTAGAGCCGTGATAAAAATTAACTAGGAACATTTGGCCCCCTCAGTCCTGCAGGGTATTGTAAAGTGCGGGGCTAGATCAGGCCGAAGTGTTCCATGGCCTGGGCGACGCCGTCGTCTGCACAGGGGACCGCGACGTAGTCGGCGGCCTCGCGCACATGGGGTGCTGCCTGGCCCATCGCCACGGCAACGTCCGCGGTCTCAAAGAGAGACAGATCGTTCTCGGAATCACCGAAGGCAAAGACACGCGCCGGCGCCGCACCCGCCGCAGCAGTGAGCTCCGCGAGCAGGGCCCGGGCCCCAGCACCTTTGGACACCCCGGGCATGACGAGCTCGTGGCTCCCCTCGCCCACGTTGTAGTAGCCGAGCTCCTCCATCAAAAAGTCGCTCGCCCGGTAGGCCCCGTACGCCTCGTCGACAAAATCGACCTTGGCAAACCGCAGGTCGGGCTTGGTACTACGCATCTCCTCGAGGTCGCACGCCACAGGACCCCAGTTGTAGAGGCTCCCACCGCTCGCGTTGAGCTCCAGGCAGAGCTCCGTCCCCTCAAAAAAGGCGGGCATCCCCACGCGGAGCATCTCCGCTACCATGCGCTCGAGCACCGCGCGCGGAAAGCAACAGTCGAGGATAACCTTGCCGTCGAGCACCACGTGCGCTCCGTCGAGCGAAACATATCCGCGAAACGGGAGGTTGTTGAGCAGCTGGTCGATCCCCACCCGGGCGCGTCCAGTCGAGAGAATCGGAATGCCGCCGCGCTCGGCGAACTCCTCCACGGCGCGCACCACGCGCTCAGTGGGAAAGCTGCCGGGGCCCGTTACGGGATCGCGGCACACCAACGTCCCGTCAACGTCGAAAAACGCAACGACCGGACCCTTCTCTAAGCGCACCCCACCGGCGCTCACAGCTGCTCCCCATAGGACGCGAGCATCTGCTCGGTCCAACCCTTGGGCATCTGAGTCACGTAGCTCTCGTAGCTCGAACCACCATAGGTGTGGGCGGCGACAAAATAGCCCTGGTAATCGTTGGCGTAGCCGATGATCACCGGATGCTTGCCCGTCCCGTCGAACGCACCCTTGACGATGGCGCCTAGCTCGCTTGCAAGCTCGCCGGGGAAGGTCGTGAACACCACCGAGCCAAAGTCGAGCGTCGTCATCGCAACGGTGAAGTCCATCTCGTGGCGCTGGAGCTGCTGCTCGAGCATCTCCTTCTCGGTATCGGCGAGTTTCTTCTCGTCAAACGTGGGATTGTTGGCGAGCACCTCGAGCACCTCGTCAAGCTGCGCCTGGTACTGCGGGTAAAAGTCCTCGTTGTTGTAGTGGACATGGTGCTCAAACCGCGAAACCTTGGGCGCAGCGAGCTCAATGGGCTCAAAGGCGCCCTTCATGATCTCGCCCGCGATGCCGTTGCTCACGCGGCGGAGCTCCGCAAAGTCGTTGCCCTGGCGGAACTGTCGGTTGCCCAAATCGCCCGAGGCGCCGGTAAAGATATACGGCACGCAGCCGATCCAGTCCGCAAGCTTGTCGCGCACGCCTCCCTGCACGTCGGTCGTGAGCAGGCGGTTGGTGGGGCCGACCACCGTGGCATGGCAGTTGAAGTTGAGCATCGCGCCCAGCGTCTTGCCGCCCTCAGCCACAAAGCGCAGCACCAGGGCCTCATCGTCAAACGGCAGGTCGGCATCGTTGCGGTTGGAATACCAACCGCGTACGTGCCTCGTGAGCATCTCGGGCGCGGCGTCGACGAGCTCCTCATCCAAACCCGTCGCCGCCTGCAGCACCAGCCCCGTGACCAGCTCGACATAGCCGGGCGTGGTGGGGATGCCCATGGCGCCCGCGCCCTCAAAGCCGTTGGCGCACGAGTGCGAGTGGATGGAGTTGATCACGATGTTCTCGCTCGCGACCCCAAGCCCCGCGGCGAGGCCCTCGCGCATCGCGCGGGTCGTCTGGGCCGTGAGGATGCACACGTCGATCGATACAAAGAGCGACCGTGTGCCCTCGACCTCGAGCAGGAGCAGCGTCGCACGCGGCGTATCGTGCACGCCCGTCGCCGGCTGCTTGCGGATGGGATGGATATAGCCCTCCATCCAAAACGTGCCCGCGGGAGTGATATCGACAGATATGCTTGCAGCCTTCATGGCTCTCCTTTCAAAAAAGCCCGAGACGCACAGGGCGCCCCGGGCATGCAGTGCAGATATTGTTCGCTATGCGACCACGTAGCGGTACGTGTCGCCCATCGGCACAAACGTGGCCGGGATTTCGCTCGTCCCCAGAGCCTCGGGCAGCCAGTTGACCATGTACTCCATACCGGGCTCCTCCAGGTTGAAGTGCCCGATGGTGATGGCGCACCGGTTTTGGCCGAGCATGCCAGAGTCGCGGATGTACTCGCACGTGGTGAAATCGATGAACTCCATCGTCATAAGGCAGTCGTTGGCCTCGGCATCGGTGCGATTGATTTCGGCGGTATCGCTCTTGGCGTCGCCGGTCACATGCATCGGGACGCGAACGCTCTTGACGCGTGCGTGCGGGTCGCCGGTAATACGTGTGCCGTTGAGGCCGAGCTTGTGCACGAGCTCCTGCGCGAGCTCCGTGGCGTCTGTCTCGGGGATCTGGTACTCCAGGCAAAAGCCCTTGTCCTCGCCCATGCGGTAGTCGAGCCAGCCGAGCTTATCGGCCAGGCCGTAGAAGATGCCGTCTGCCAGAGCACCGTCCGCGTCGATGGGCACGCGCGAGTGGATATAGTCGTGGCAGCGCCAGACGGCACCGCCCCACTCGTCGAGCAGGGTCTTCTTGGCCTTGAACGTTACGGTATCGCCCACCACGTCCTGATGGTCGCCATGGTTCCAAAAAAGTGCCTCGTGGCTGATGATCAGGTTGGCGCCAAGCTCCTGAGCGCGGCGGATGATATCTGCCGTGGGCCAGATGCAGGTAACGATGCCCGTGCACTCGGTGTCGGTAGCGCCGTAGAGCACCTGGTCACGCGTAGTCGCGTCGTCGATTGCCTTGCCGGTAAACGAGTCCACGCCTGTCGAGAAGTCCTTGACGTGTTGGATAACCTCGCTGATAAGCATATGAATCTCCTTTTGGAACTAAATGACCAACCGCATGTGCCGTCTGAGCGGCAGATGCTACTCGTCGTCCTCGTCGTCCTCGACCTGGATGGTGTTGAGGAGTTTGATGGACTGCCCGGCCATGTCGATCGCGTTCTGGATACCCTCGGCCGTGAGCGGCGCAGGTGCCAGGCAGAGCTCCATCGCCAGGACCACATTGACGCCCGCCACCACAAAGACGTTGGGGGCCACGTAGGGCAGAAACTTCTGATTGACACTGCCTGCCAGGATGTCGGTCAAAACGAGCACCTCGTCGTCGGGAGAAATCGCGTCGAACACGGTCTCGACCTGCGGCTCGAGCGGCGTATCGTCCACGTACGCGCAGATCACGTGAAAGTCGCACTTGGCGCCCAGAAACTCCAGCGTATCGGCCAAGCCCTGAGCAAATTTATGGTGCGACGCAAGGATTACCTGCCTCATGAGCCAACTCCTTATGTAGTAGCGGGAGTGAACCCCGCTAAACAAACCGTTCCATGGCACCCGCCGCGCACAAGCGTGTAAGGAGACGTGCAGGGCGGGTGCGGTGGAACGGTTCGCTCAAATCAGATACGAACCGTAACACCGGGGCCGTGGGATGGCGCCCACAGCCCCGTCGGCGGTCGGGGGAAGCCACCGACGGAGGAAAAGTGAAGGAACTTAGGCGGCCAGGATACCGAAGGCGGCGCAGACGCAGCTCACGGCAAGGATACCAAGGATGATCCAGTTGAGCTTGACGCCCTTCTTGATCAGTTTGTAGACCACGACGGCCAAGAGCAGACCCAAGATGTTGGGGAAAATCTGGTCGAGCACGCCCTCCTGGATACCGAGCGAGATCTCGCCGTACTGGAACACGAGGGGCGTGGTGAGCTTGACGGAGCTGTAGATCAGCGAGCCGACCACGGTAAGGCCGAGGATGGAGGCGGCGTCGGTGAGGACGTTGAGCTTATCGCCCATCTTGGTCACCACGGAAGCGCCCGCCTTGTAGCCCTGGACGTAGTTCTGCATACGCCAGAAGTACAGGGCGGCCCAGACCGCCAGCCACAGGAGGATGCCAACGGGGCTTCCCTGCTGGGCCATATAGCCGGCGATGGAGCCGAGGATCGTCATCGGCAGGATCCAGATAAAGACGTCGCCGATACCGGAGATGGGGCCCATGAGGCCGACCTTGAGGTCGTTCTCGGCATGGATGCCGTTAAGGTGGCCCTTATCCTCCATGGCGAGGCCGGCACCGAGAAGCAGGCCCGAGACGGGAGGCGTGGCGTTGAACACGCAGTCGAGCTGGTTCAGGATCGCGGTGTTGAAGGCGTCCTCGTCGTTGCCGTAGATCTTGCGAAGCGCGTAGTAGGAGGCGAACATGGCGCACGGGGCGTTCTGCGTGGCGTAGGAGTACGAGACCGTATCCATCAGGCACATACGGCGCGAGCAGATCTTGAGGTCTTCGTCGGTAAGGACGGGCTCATAGGAGCCATCGGGGAGTTGTACGGGGGCTGGAGCCTCGTTGAAGTCCTTGAATTCCTTGGGCTTGAAGAAGTTACTCATCTTCGAGCTCGCCTCCATTCACGGTAGCGGCGGCCACGGGAGCGGCCTCAGACTTGTTGCGGAAGTACTCGATGGCCACGACAGCACCCAAGAGAGCGATGGGGAGCACGGAGAGGTTGAGGTAGGCAGCGAGGACATAGCCGGCGATAAGGAACGCGTAGAACTTGTTGACCGGCATGAAGGTGAGCAGGATCGCGAAACCGGTGACGGGCAGCACGCCTGCGGCGATGGAGAGACCGTCGGTGAACCACTGCGGCATGAAGGCGTTGATGGCCTCGACCGCCTGCTGGCCAAAGGCGAGCACGATGATCATGGGCAGAGCGCCCTGGAGGAAGAGCCACAAGTGCGAAAGGAAGCACGAGGCGAGCATCTTGTTGTACTCGCGCTTGACGGCATAGCCGCGAATGACCTTGAAGACCCAGGAGTTGTAGATCTTGAAGATGACGTCGAGCTGGACATAGAGCATGGCGACCACGACGCCGATCGCAAGGCCGACGGAGATGTCGCCGTTACCGGTGATGCAGGCCGTGACGGTCGCGACCATACCGGCCATGCCGTAGTCGGGGGCAGACGAGCCGCCCAAGCCCGCGGCGCCCATGGACATGAGCTGGATGGTGCCGCCGACGATGAGGCCCGTGTTGGGGTCGCCCAAGATGATACCGGCGAGCCAGCAGACGAGCGCGTGCATAAACGGGATCGCCTGGGTCGAATAGGCGTCGACCGCGCGGAATCCTGCCAAGAGGACGAGCAGGACAAACTGGAGCGCATTAACATCCATGTTTATCACCTTTCTTTACAGGGGAATGAACTCAGAGATGGGCACAGGCTTATCGGTGGTCATGTAGCGGACCTCGACCTTGGTGCCCGCGGCCGCGATCTTCTGGTAGACAGGGATGTCCTTCTCCAGAATGAAGGCGCGCCTGCCGGCCTGGACGCCCGGGGTGCCCTCGGGCGGGGTCTCCGTAAGCCCCAACGTGAGCACCGGGATCTTCTGCCCGGCCTCGATCAGATCTAGGAACGTCTGCGGGTCGCGCGCGATGGTAAACACCGTGTGGTTGTCGTACTTGCCGGCTTTGAAGTTGGTGAGGGCCTTCTCCTCGGTAATAATCGAGAGCGCCTGGCCCGAGGGCTTCGACAGCTTCATGGCCGCCTTGCGCACCTCATCGTTGGCCGTGGCGTCGTCGATGATCATCGTGCGCTGCGTGGCGTACGTGGGGCACCAGAAGCCCTGTACGATTCCGTGGAGCAGACGATAGTCGATTCGCCCTGCGACGATACTCATGTCCACCCTTCCTTTCCGTGTGCGGGCGCGGGCGCCCGCGTTTCTTTGAGAGGGCCGCCGCTGCAACCCTTGATCTCCTGCTGAAACCAAGATAGGCGGTCGCAGACCGGCGGGACGCGGCATCAAACAGAATCGACAGAGCGCCGCAAACCGCAACAGCCTTGCCACTCAAATGGACAAGATATTTGGTTTTCTCAACACTAGCCCTCGACACTCATCGCAACAGTGTCGAGGGCTTTACCAGGTTTGTGTCGGCTGTTCTACTCGTCTTCGAGAATCATGCCCGCTATCTCGACTTTCTTTTGCGCATCGGCCATGCTCACATGCAGCATGTGGTGCACGTATGCAATCTCCGACACAGGTATCTCGACACGGTAGCGTCGCGTCATGTCGATAAAGGCCTCGCGGAAGTTCTCGATAAAGTCCGCATGGTCGCGCTCAAAGGCCTCGGTGTCGGGGGCGGAGTCAACAAAATTCTTGGTCACCAGGCGCTCGATAAGACCGCACAGGTGCACGTAGACACCGATCTTGCGGCGCGCGTCGATATCCTCGCCCTGCAGCTCCGCCAAGCGCTTGACCGCGCGGTCGGCCTCGATGTAGAGCATCTCGGGGTTAAGGATCGTAATGGACTCGATCACGTTGCGAAGGGTCAGGTTGCGCAGGAGGTTGGCATGGAACTCCTGGACGCTCTCGGGGTCCACGAGCGGGAAGAGCGCCCGGTCGAGCGCGTCGGAGCTTCCCTCGTAGAGAATGTCCTCGAGCCCCACAAACGGCACCGACACGATGCCCGGGTCCATGGTGCCCACGACGGCGCGCACGCGGTAGTCGCTAAAGACCGGGGCGCCGTCGCCCTTTTGGGCGAGCATGGGGTAGTCGCAGGTCACGAGCTGCACCTCGGGCGTGCCGGGGAGGCTGTTCTGCACGATCTGGCGGATCTTGTCGGCTGCCTCGATACCCGACTCCGAGCAAAACGCCACGGCGTCGTTTTCGACCGAACCCCTCACCACGCTGTAGCTGGGCGCGAGCCCCGCCGAGGCGTGGGCGAGCACCTCGTCCAGATCGGCGTGGGCGATGAGCGCGCTTCCCACCTCGAGGGCAAGGCCGGTCGACACGTTGTTGACGATGTGGATGTCGCACGTCGTGAGCCCTGTAATGGCGTCGTTGATCTTTTCGAGCGAACCCATGTCCACCAGGATCGCCACCGTCTTGCAGTGCGAGTAGCGCGCGAGCAGGCGCGAGAGCTGCCCCACGATCTCGGTGACCTCCTGGTCGTAGGTCATGTCGATGGCCTCGAAGACATGCGTTCGCAGGATGCGGTCGGCGGCGTCGGCGATGCTCGTGGCGGTGGAATAGCCGTGGCACACCACCACGCCCAGGTAGTCGCGCGGGCCTCCCGTGGCGCGCAGGGCGTCCCCCACCTCGATAAAGAGCACCGTGCGTGAGAGCGCATCGAGCTCCATGCCGAGGGCTGTCTTGGTCTTGGCGGCGATTTCCTCCACAACGGTCGCCGTGCCGGGTTGGTTCTTCTCCAAAAGCGTCAGAGTCCGCTCCACGGCGTCCGCATTGGCGATCCGCCACTTGCTCAGGCCCGCACCGCCCCAGAGCTGCGTAAAGAGCGACTGCGCGATGGAGCGCGAGATCTTGCGCGTAAGCTCGATGCCGTAGGCGTGGTTCACCTGCTCGATCACGGGCGCGACCATCTTCTCGTAGGCGCCCACGCGCGGGTTGACGCTCTTGTTCTCAAAGTCGAAGTTCATGTAGTCGTCGTAGGCACGCACCGCCATGGTCGCGCTGGTAAAGAACTCGGTGAAGCTCACCTGACCGCGCTCGAGTGCCTCAACGGGGTCGACAATCTTTTGGAAAAAGCCCGTCACGCGCACGGACGGGTCGTTGACATCCTTGTCGCCGCTCACGAGCTGGTCGTCGTCGGGCTCGGGCGCCGTCTTGCCCAGCACGCTGGAGGGCAGATTGTAGGTCTGGATGGTGAGCGTCTCGTTCTCGCGGTTGAGATAGGCGCCCGCGCAGCAGTTGGTGATACATGAGCGGAGGCCGTCGATGTTGTCCTTGAAGTCGGCGTCGACGAGGGCGCGCAGGGCGCCGCGGCTTACCGCGATGTCGGCACCCACGCGACGGCCCTCGACGCGCAGGTAGTGCATCACAAAGAGCGTGCGCTCCTCGACGCTGCGCTCCGCCAGGCGCGGGAGCGTGACGGTGATGGGCACAAAGCGCGCGATACCCTTGACGATATCGCTGTCGGCAGGCAGGGCGGACGAGAGCAAGAAGCGGGCGGGAGGCACGTCCGACGTGCCGCGCGCGGTCTCGCCCGTAGGGTCGCCGGCACCGATGCGTTGCAGGATACGTTCACGCGCCACGCGGGGCAAGTGGTCGTAGCCGCTCAGGTAGATCACGCCGCCGTTGGCCTCTTTGACCGCACCACCAAAGCCGTCCGCACCAAAGATCTCGTACTCGACCTCTGTCGCCTCGACGGGTCGTTTGCAGTCGATGCGCACGTAGCGGGCCTGCGTCGGCAGAATCCCCGCATTGACGCCGTACTCAAAAGTGAGCTCGCTCATCATGCGCTTGCCCGTCCCCGGCTCGCCGATCAAAAGCGCCGGGAGCCCATGTGGCGGATAGCGGATGGCGCTCTTGAGGTGGTCGACGCATGTCCCGTACGTAAGGTCGAAGCCGATGGCCTTGTCAAAGTCCTCTTCTTCGTCGATGCCCGCAGCACCCAGCAGCTCGTCTATCGAGGCATATTCGGATTTATCGAACGCATGCCTAAAGTAGCGTTCGACGGAGTGGCGATGGAAATAGAGCACCGGGCGGGCGTTGACCTTGATAACGTCGCCCTGACGAACGAGCTCGTTAAGATACTGGCTCGCCAGACTGCGGCTCACATGGCATTCGCTCGCGATCTTAGCCGTCGTGAAGTTGTCGATGTTGCACAGGTTAAGGTCGCGCGTCATCTTGTCGAGCGTCTTGAGAATCTCGGTTTTGGTGTCGTACGTAATCACGGCGCTGCCCCTTTTGCTCTTAGGTCACTTGGGGCGATTGTAGCCAAGGGAGGCGGTGCTATACAAATAAAATGGCTCTGTTAGACTGGGATTGACATGAAGTATTGATAGGCAACGTTCCCATAGAACGCAAAACTCCACGGGGGTGTTGTCTATTGTCGCCTCATGTCAATTCCGGTCTAGCAGAGTCTTAAAAGATCATTAGGTACAGAGAGATTTAAAAATCCCCGTCCTGGAAAAATCATCTGTTGCCGAACATCAAAGGCCAGGGCTAGCGGCTCCTATTAGATGCTGGCTCACATAGCAGCCCAAGTAGCTAAAAGAGCCCCGTCCCAAATGAGTTCGTTAGCGCCAGGGATCGGCTTCGAACAGCGGCTCACGCTCGGGGCGGCGATCGCTGTAGGGATCGTAGCCGTCGTCGTCCTCGTTCTCGGAACGGATGTAGGGGTCGCGCGGCTTGGGTGCCGGTTTGGACGTGGGCTTGGGCGCCGGCGCGCTTGTCTTGATCTCGCCTTTCATCTGCATAGCTCCTTGCATCGCATCCGTTCAACATCATCGATTGTCGCACGAAAAAGGGCGGCGGACCCAATTGGATCCGCCGCCCTTGGCGTTTAGAGACGGCTGGCAGATTTTAAGGCATGTCCCATAAATCTACTCGGCGTCGGGGACTTCGTAGGTGGCCGCCGGCGTGTTGTCGCACACGACGGTAAAGCCGCCGTCCTTGTCGACATCGACCGTCACCTGATCGCCCTCGCGCACCGTACCGTCGATGATAGCGGCGGCAATGGCATCCACGACCTCGCGCTGCACGAGACGCTTGAGCGGACGGGCACCAAAGACCGGGTCCAGGCCGCCCACGGCGAGCATCTGCTTGGCCGCCGGGGTGATGGCCAGCGTCATGCGCTCCTTGGCCAGACGCGCGCGGACGTCGGCGAGCTGGATGTCGACGATCTTCTCGATCTGCGCCATGCCGAGCGGATGGAACACCACGATATCGTCGATACGGTTGAGGAACTCGGGGCGGAAGGTTTGAGCCATGGCGGCGTCGACCTGATGGCGCATCTCCTCCTCGTCCTTGCCGGACAGATCGGCGATAGCCTTGGAGCCCACGTTGGACGTCATGATGATAATCGTGTTCTTGAAGGACACTTGGCGACCCTGACCGTCGGTCAAACGGCCGTCGTCGAGCACCTGCAGCAGCACGTTAAAGACATCCGGATGAGCCTTCTCCATCTCGTCGAGCAAGATCACGGAGTAGGGACGACGGCGCACGGCCTCGGTGAGCTGGCCGCCCTCGTCATAGCCCACGTATCCCGGGGGCGCACCGATCAGACGCTGGACGCTGAACTTCTCCATATACTCGGACATGTCGATACGCACGAGCGCGCGCTCGTCATCGAACAGGCACTCGGCCAGCGCCTTGGCGAGCTCGGTCTTGCCTACGCCGGTGGGGCCCAGGAAGAAGAAGCTGCCGATGGGCTTGTCTGGGTCGGAGAGACCCGCACGGCTGCGACGCACGGCCGCGGCTACAGCGGAGACGGCCTCGTCCTGACCGATAACGCGCTTATGCAGCTCGCCCTCCAAGCCCTTCAACTTGTCGAGCTCGCCCTGCATCATCTTGGACACGGGCACACCGGTCCAGGCGCTCACGACCTCGGCGATCTCGTCGGAGGTCACCTGTTCGTTGAGGCCCTCGCCGTCCTGCTGCTTTTGCGCCTCGAGCGCAGCCTCGGAATCCTGAATCTGCTGCTGCAGGCCCGGAATCACGGAGTAGCGCAGCTCGGACGCACGGCCCAGGTCGCCGTTGCGCGTCGCACGCTCCTCTTCGCTCTTGGCCTCGTCGAGCTGTCCCTTGAGCTCCTGCACGTGGTCGATGGCGTTCTTCTGGTTGAGCCAGCCGGCCTTTTGCACGTTGAGCTTTTCTTGGACCTCGGCAATCTCTTGGCGCAGGGCCTCCAGACGCTCCTTGGAGGCGTCGTCGGTCTCCTTCATGAGCGCCTGCTCCTCGATCTGCAGCTGGGTGAGCTGACGCGTGGTGGCATCGATCTCGACCGGCATGCTGTCGAGCTCCATGCGCAGGCGGCTTGCCGCCTCATCAACCAGGTCGATGGCCTTATCGGGCAGGAAGCGGTCGGCGATGTAGCGATCGGAGAGGTCGGCGGCCGCCACGAGCGCGCTATCGGTGATATGCACGCCGTGGAAGATCTCGTACTTCTCCTTGAGGCCACGCAGGATCGAGATGGTGTCCTCGACGGTGGGCTCGGAGACCATCACGGTCTGGAAACGACGGGCGAGTGCCGCGTCCTTCTCGATGTACTTGCGATACTCGTCGAGCGTAGTCGCGCCGATTGCGTGCAAGTCGCCACGGGCAAGCGCCGGCTTCAGGATGTTGCCGGCGTCCATGGAGCCCTCGGTGGCACCCGCGCCCACGATGGTGTGGAGCTCATCGATGAACAGGATGACCTTGCCTTCGGACTTTTGGACTTCCTTGAGCACGGCCTTCAAGCGGTCCTCGAACTCGCCGCGGTACTTGGCGCCGGCGACCAGCGCGCTCATGTCGAGCTCGATGAGGTCGCGGTCGCGCAGGGTGCTCGGTACGTCGCCGGCCACGATTCGCTGAGCAATGCCCTCGACGATGGCCGTCTTGCCGACGCCCGGCTCGCCGATAAGCACGGGGTTGTTCTTGGTGCGGCGGGACAGAACCTGAATAGTACGACGGATCTCGTCGGTACGGCCGATGACCGGGTCGAGCTTGCCGGCGCGAGCCAGATCGCAGATGTTGCGACCGTACTGCTCCAACGCCTCAAACTGCGTCTTGTCCTCGGCAGACGTCACGCGGTCATCGCCGCGCAGTTCCTCGTAGACTTGCTCGATGCGCTCCTTGGTCACGCCGGCGCCACGCAGCACGCGACCCGCCTCACCCTTGTCCTCGGCAAGTGCCATCAGCAGATGCTCGGTCACCACAAAGCTGTCGCCCATCTTGGTGGCCTTTTTCTCGGCCTTCTCGATCACGCGAACGAGCTCGTTGGACAGGCCCATCTGCTGACCCTCGCCCGACACCTTGGGCGCATGGTCGATGGCATCTTGTGTGGAGCGTGCGAGCTGAGCCGGGTCGGCACCGATGCGCTCGATGATCACGGAGATATTGCGCTCGCCGGCACCGAGCAGGGCAGACAGCAGGTGGATCGGCTCCACCGCGCCGGCCTGTGCATCGGCAGCCGTGCTCATGGCGGTCTGCAGCGCCTCGCGCGACGTCATTGCTAGCTTATCGATTCTCATGGAATCACCTCTCTTGGGGCGGCCGCCCTACGGGGCGGCTTCACGTTGTTCGAGAAGTATTGTTGCCAGCTTTACGCGATCTTATACACAAATCTAAGTCTCTATATATAAGATTTTCTGAGTGAATTACGGATAGGGTACTGAGATGTCAGCCCGCCGCTGCCCAGGCGCGCTACCGTCTCGATCTGTAACATCTAGCAGCCATTTTTGATCCTAGATGTTACAGATCGAGACAGACCGAAAACCACCACAAAGAGGCACCTTTGTGGTGGTCGCGGTCTCTACTCCTTCGCCGAACCCGTACTTCCCGATTCGACGGTCCAGGGCATCTCATCCTCGAACAGCCATGTACGGGCAGACCCACTATCGCGTGCAGTCTGCGGGTCAGGCAAGCAGGTCTGTTTATAGGCATCTTGGATACACTGACCCATAAAATCGTTGAGCTCGGTCTGGTCGCCCTCCATGACATAGGCGACATCGCCGTCCATGATGTAGATGCCCGGACCCTCATTGCCCTCGTAGCCCGGATCGTACGAGACATCACATAACTTTGCGCCGTTTGCAGTGTCCAGCTCGATGGACGAGTGGCATCCGCCAACCATGTCGTTCGCTTTTGCCCGATAGGACGCATATCCGTACCAACGCTTAAATGTTTTGCCCTTGAGTAGCTCGGACGCCCTATCGATCAGGCTTGTATCCGTGGTATAGCGCATGGCCCCAAGCTGAATACGCGGATAATTGCTAATACCCAGCACAGCCGGCTGCTCATCAAAATCAACGGTAATGGTCTCGGGCTTGTCGTCGCCGGTCAGAAGTTCGACAGATTGAGTCACAGGCTTGACCACCGGCTCCGTCACCGCAGCAGGTAGAAATGCCATACCGACAGCGCCCGCGCCAACCACAGCGATCGCAAGCGCCAAGACAATCAATCCAATACGGGCAGAACGGCTCACGGCAAAACACCCCACAATGCAAACCTTCGCCACCTGCACTAATGATACCGCCAGCTAACACTATTACCAAAAGAAGCCGCGCGCTCCTCACCACCACAAAGGGGACAGGCACCTTTGTGGTGGTTTTCGACGCTAACGGTCGACCATCTCGCGCAATGAGATTAAACTTGAATTGCTCTCTGAACATATCCATTTCTGCCTATCCTCAACAGATCTTTGTCTCGAGGAGCGCATATGAAGCCGCCTCATTCCACCGGTCGCAACGTCATCGCCATTCTCGCCATACCCATCGTGATGCTCTTCCTTATCGTCATCACGCCCTTTTCCCTTGGTATCACCTCGCCCTTCGATTTATGCGGAATGGTCGACGCCGGCTCGCGTGCCACCTCGCTCTCCTTTATCTGTCGCGGCGTGTTTTACGAAGATGGAATTCCCACCGGAAGTTGGCAGTCAAAGTTGCCACTGCTCGGTCAGATCGACGGATGCTCCCCCTATTTCTGCCTTGGACCTCAGACGCTAAACTATCTAATCGACGACCAGCCACTCGACTTCATCACCCTCGCCTACGACTACGCACCAAACACCGATGAGCGCCACATGAACCAAGTCCTCGACAAGATGCTTGGACAGTGCGGGCTCACCGAGGAGGCCGGTCGAACCATCTATAGCAACCAGAAATTAAAGCGAACAGAACTCCGCCGTGTCGGAAAAATCAAAGGGCGAAACGGGGCCGCCTACTGGGATGCCTGGGCAACACGCGACAAGGGCGAATTCGGACACAGCACCTATATGGTCACTGTCTACACCAAAGACGGAATTAAGGACAATGTTGACGATTTCGCGTCATCCAAACTCGGCATCCCCAAAACAACCAAACCCGCCAGCCCAGATGAAATTCTGTAGAGCCGCCCATTAACATGCCGCTCAACGATCACAACAGCATCGAGCTCGTCTCCACCACCACAAAGGTGCCTGCCCCCTTTGTGGTGGTTTTCAACAAAAAGAAGCCGCCCCGATAACAGAGGCGGCATCAAGCAAGTCTATTTATTAGCGTCCCTCAAGACCCAACGAGAACGCAGAAATGTAGCCCGGGGCTTACCCTTTCCCGAACGCGGCCCTCGCGAAGCGCGTGAGCGGGCGGGAAAGGGTAAGCCCCGGGCGGACAATTAAGTGCGCTACTCGGCAGCGGCCTTGAACTTGTTGTAGTTGATCAGGCAGCCGGCCTTGACGATGGCACGCTCCTCTGCCGTCATATCGGCAATGTAGAGCTCAATCTGCTCGACCGCACCATCGGCGCGCACCACGTAGGCGGCGATGTCCTTCAGGTCGCCATCGAGCGCGGCACGGATACCCGGCACAAAGACGTAATCGCCCACCTCAAAGTTGGGCTCGGCCTCCATCTGGAAGGGCACCATGCCCCAGTTCATCACGTTGGAGCGATAGCGCTTGGTGGCGTACTCGTGGACGATGTTGGCCAGGCCGCCAATTACGCGCTGGCAGCTCGCGGCCTGCTCGCGGGCGCTGCCGTCGCCAGGCTTCTTGGCGTAAATCATGGAACCGAACTCGGTCGCCTTGGCATCGGCCGCGACACCCGCGCCGGCCAGCGCCTCAAACACACCGGCAAGCTCGGCATCGAACGCCGCCAGGTCGCCCGCGGACTCGCCGGCAACGCGACGCTTCTCCACAGCGTCTACCTCCTTGGAGCGACCCACGTAGGCCGGGTCGCGGCGGCTCAGCGTAAACTCAGCCAGGCCCAGCGGGTTGGAGCGGAAGGAGCTCGTCTCGCCCGAGGGAATGAGCTCGTCGGTCGTGGTGACCGGGTCCATGATCTTGGAGCAAACCTTGAGCAGGATGTCGTCGCCGAGCGGCTCCATCGCGGGCCACGGCTTGATGTTGGGGCCTTCGACCAGCTCGTCGGCAGGCTCCGCCTTGCCAAAGCCCCAGTACACGCGCTTCTTGTACGGCGCGTCGTCAAAGGTGTACTCGCAGGCCTCGTCCCAAGTGTCCTCGGGCAGGTCGGTCGCCGGCGTCAGGACGCCGCCGTTGGCAGCCGTTGCCGCAATGGAGCGAGCGTCCATCAGGGCCACAGCGCTCAGCTGGCCATTGCCCGGCTTGGAGCCCTCGCGGTTGGGGAAGTTGCGCGTAGTGTGGCGGATCGACAGGCCGTTGTTGGCGGGCGTGTCGCCGGCACCGAAGCACGGGCCGCAGAATGCCGTGCGCACGATCGCGCCGGCCTCCATAAGGTCGTAGATATAGCCGCGGCGTGTAAGCTCGAGTGCCACGGGCTGGCTCGTGGGATAGACCGACAGCGAGAACTCGCCGCAGCCGGTGTTGGCGCCCTTGAGCACGCGGGCAGCCTGGACCACGGAGTCGTAGTTGCCGCCCGAGCAGCCGGCGATAACGCCCTGCTGCACGTGCAGCTTGCCGTCGACGATCTTGTCGAGCAGGCTAAAGTGCGTCTTGCCCTCGCCGATCTTAGCGGCCTCGAGCTCCACCTCGTGAAGGATGTCCTCGAGGTTCTCGTTGAGCTCGTCAATCTCAAAGCCGTTGGAAGGATGGAACGGCAGCGCAATCATGGGCTTGATGCTCGACAGATCGACCTCGACGCAGCCGTCGTAGTAGGCAACATCGGCAGGCTTGAGCTCACGGTAGTCGTCGCCGCGGCCGTGCATGGCCAGGAATGCGTGCGTGTCCTCGTCGGTGGCCCAGATGCTCGACAGACAGGTGGTCTCGGTGGTCATGACGTCGACGCCGTTGCGGTAGTCGGTCGTCATGCTCGCGATGCCGGGGCCCACAAACTCCATGACCTTGTTCTTGACGTAGCCCTTGGCAAAGACAGCGCGGATGATGGCGAGCGCCACATCGTGCGGGCCGACGCCGGGGCGCGGGGCACCCGTGAGGTAGATGGCGACGACGCCGGGATAGGAGACGTCGTAGGTGTCGCGCAGCAGCTGCTTGGCCAGCTCGCCGCCACCCTCGCCCACGGCCATGGTGCCCAGGGCGCCGTAGCGGGTATGTGAGTCGGAACCCAGGATCATCTTGCCGCAGCCCGCGAAGTTCTCACGCATAAAGGAGTGGATAACGGCGATATGCGGCGGAACGAAGATGCCACCGTACTTCTTGGCAGCCGAGAGGCCAAAGACGTGGTCGTCCTCGTTGATGGTGCCGCCCACGGCGCACAGCGAATTATGGCAGTTGGTGAGCACGTAAGGCAGCGGGAACTGCTCCATGCCCGAGGCGCGCGCCGTCTGGATGATGCCGACAAAGGTGATGTCGTGGCTCGCCATGGCATCGAAGCGAATCTTGAGCGCCTCGGGGTCGCCGGACGTATTGTGTGCCTGGAGGATCGAATACGCGATGGTTCCGCGTTTGGCATTCTCGGGCGCCTGCGTAATGCCACGCTCAGCAGCCTCGGCCACAGGCACAACCTCGCTACCGCCGCGCAGGTAGATGCCGTCCTCGTACAGCTTGACCATACTGTCTCCCACTCTGCCCAAAAGATTTGGGCGCATAGCATACATTCGTTCAATATCGTGCCATAGAACGGTTGCCAGCGGGTTACGAATCTGTACGTTCACTTTATCTCAGTAAAGCAAAGAACGAGTTGGGTGCCGGGGGCAGACTTAGACGCCGAAATGACGAGAGTGGATAATCTCCCACTTTGAGCCTGCAAACAGGCCAAAAACGGGAGATTATCCACTCTCATTCTGCGGGCACTCATTTAAGTCTGTCCCCAATGAGTGCCCGGCAGCGTCGGCGGAGCTATAGGTCGCTACCCGTACCTAGCAGCTTGCGCATGACTTGCTCGGGGTTGACCGAGCCGTCGCGCGGGGCCAGGGCGGTGATCTTCTTCTGCATCTTATACTCGTGCAGCTCGTCCTCGAGCTGGCGCACGCGTGCGCGGAGTTTTTCGTTCTCGCGCTCGCGCTCCTCGGCACGCTCCTTCATATCGAGGATGCGCACCACGCCGGCAAGGTTGATGCCCTCGTCAGTCAGCTGGTTGATGAGCTCCAGGCGCTCGATATCGGCACGCGAATACAGACGCGTGTTGCCGCCCGAGCGCTGGGGGTTCACCAGGCCCTTGGACTCGTAGACGCGCAGAGTCTGCGGATGCATGCCGGTCAACTCGGCCGCCACGCTGATCATGTACAGCGGTTTATTCCTATTGTCCTCGGCCATGCTACCTGACCCCTTTCCGTCTCGTTATCGTCCATCATAAGCCCGCGGGCGCGGGTGTGCGCCACGACCGCCCTAGTACGTCGCCTTGTAACGGTTGACCTTCTCGCGATAATCGCGCGTGTCGACCTCGCGCAGCTTGGTCATGGCATCGCGCTCGTCATCGGATAGGTTCGTGGGGACCTGCACCTTGATCTCGACGAGCAGCGCGCCCGTACGGCCACGGTGCTTAACGTCGGGCGCCCCCATTTCCTTAAAGCGGAACTTCTTGCCCGTCTGGGTACCCGCGGGCACCTTCAGACGAACCGTCGCACCGCCGGGCGTCGGCACGTCCACCGTGCAGCCGAGCGCCGCCTCGTAGACCGAGATCGGCACCTCCATGGTCACGTCGGCACCTTTACGCTTAAACAGCGGATGCTCCTCCACGTGCGTGGTCACGACCAGGTCGCCGCGCTCGCCGCCGGCAACGCCATACTCGCCGCGACGCTTGTAGCGCAGCTTGCCGCCATCCACGGCGCCCGCAGGCACCGAGACCGTAATGGTCTGCTGCTCGCCCGTCGAGGGAATGCGGTAGGTGACCTTGTGCGTCACGCCGCGGAACGCGTCCTCGGCCGTCACGTCGACAGTCAGCGACAGGTCGCCGCCCTTGCGAGCACGGCTGCGGCCCGCGCCGGCACCGGCAGCACCCGCAGCCCCGGCAAAGCCCGAGCCCCAATCGCTGCCCCAGGCGCCGTTGCCGCTAAAGATGCTGTCGAAGATATCGCCCCAGCCGCTCGCACCGGCGCCGGCACCGTAGCCGCCGCCATACGCGCCGCCCGCGCCCGGCATGCCGCCGAACATGAGCATCTGGTCGTACTCTTTGCGCTTCTTCTCGTCCGAAAGCGTCTCGTAAGCCTCGCTAATCTCCTTGAACTTGGCCTCGTCGCCGCCGGCATCGGGGTGGTATTTTTGCGCGAGCTTGCGAAACGCGCTCTTGATCTCTTTGTCGGAGGCGCTCTTGGATACGCCCAGGATGTCATAGAAGGTTTTGCCTGCAGCCATCGTAGCTCCTCTCCTGTTTCATCCACCGCTCAACGGGCGGCGGCTCATACTGTCATATGGCACTAGGCCAGAAAGGGCCCCGGGTGTTGCCCCGGGGCCCTTCTCAATTACTCCTCGGTGCTCTCGGCCGTATCGGCCGTAGCATCCTCGGGCGCCGCTTCGGGCTCCGGTGCGGGGCGTTTCTCGCCACCGTAGGTCACCGTCACCATCGCGGAGCGCAGGATGCGATCCGCCATGCGGTAGCCCTTCTGGTACACGTCGTTGACGGTCTCGTCGTACTGCGATGCGTCCTCGACACACCCCACGGCCTGGTGCTCGAGCGGATCGAACGCCTCGCCCTTGGGGTCGATGGGCTCAACGCCCTCGTGCGCAAACACATCGAGCAGCTTGGCATGCACCGCATCAACGCCATCGACGAACTGCTTAAAGTCGTCGGAAAGCTCCTGGCTACGGGCATGGTCGATTGCACGCTCGATATCGTCAACCACCGGCAACAGCGCGGTGACAAGCTTCTCGGTCGCGCGCTCGCGCTCGGCGATACGCTCGCTGGCGGTGCGGCGACGGAAGTTCTCCCAGTCGGCCTGCAGACGGGCGGTACGCTCGGTGGCGTCCTTTGCCTTGTCCTCGGCGGCCTTCTGAGCCTCTGCCGCAGCATCGAGCTCGCTGCGTACGTCGGCAAGCTCCTTTTGGGCCTGCTCGAACTTGAGCTTAAAGTCGTTGTCGGCGGCTTCCTCACCGGCGCGGATAGCGGCTTCCACCATCTCGTCCTCGGTCATCGTCGCCTCCTTGTTGGAATCCTCTACCTGGTTCTCGGCAGCCTCGGCGGCCTCGGCCTCGTTGGCCTCGGTATCGTCGACGGCCTCTACGGGAATCTTCACGTCCTTCTCCTCAGAGTCAACGGGGGCGGCGCCAGCGGCGGCCGCCTCCGTGCGAGCTTTACGGGCGGACATGATTACTTGTCCTCGTCGTCCACAACCTCGTAGTCGGCGTCGACAACGTCATCGTCGGCAGATTGGGCACCGGCGGCACCGTCGGTCTGCTGCTGTGCGTCGGCGTAGACAACCTGGGCCAGCTCGTAGGCCACGGACTGCAGGGACTCGCCGGCGGCCTTGATGGCCTCGACGTCAGAGCCCTCGAGCGCCTTCTTGGCGTCGGCGATAGCGGCCTCGGCCTTGGACTTCACATCGGCGGAAACCTTGTCGCCCAGCTCGTTGAGGGTCTGCTCGGTGGAGTAGCACAGGCTGTCGGTCTGGTTGCGGACCTCGACCTCTTCCTTCTGCTTCTTGTCCTCCTCGGCATGAGCCTCGGCGTCCTTGACCATACGATCGACTTCGTCGTCGGACAGAGCGGTGGAACCGGAAATGGTGATCTGCTGCTCCTTGCCGGTGCCCTTGTCCTTAGCGGAGACCTTGACGATGCCGTTGGCGTCGATGTCGAAGGTGACCTCGATCTGCGGCACGCCGCGGCGGGCAGCCGGGATACCGGTCAGCTGGAACTTACCGAGCGACTTGTTATCGCGGGCAAGCTCGCGCTCGCCCTGGAGCACGTTGATCTCGACGCTGGTCTGGTTGTCGGCAGCGGTGGAGTAAACCTCGGTCTTGGAGGTCGGGATCGTGGTGTTGCGGTCGATCATCTTGGTCATGATGCCGCCCATGGTCTCGACACCCAGCGACAGCGGGGTAACGTCGAGCAGCAGGATGCCCTCGACGTCGCCGGTGAGCACGCCGCCCTGGACGGCAGCGCCGTCGGCAACGACCTCGTCGGGGTTCACGGACATGTTGGGCTGCTTGCCGGTCATGGTCTTGACGAGCTCCTGGACGGCGGGCATACGAGTGGAGCCGCCGACGAGGATGACCTCGGTCAGATCGGAGAGCTTGAGCTTAGCATCGCGCAGGGCGTTGGTGACAGGCTGCTTGCAGCGCTCGAGCAGGTCACGGGTGATCTTCTCGAACTCGGCGCGGGTCAGCGTGTAGTTGAGGTGCAGCGGGCCGGACTGGTTCATGGTGATGAACGGCAGGTTGATGGTGGACTGCTGGGCGGCGGAAAGCTCCTTCTTGGCGTTCTCGGCGGCCTCCTTCAGGCGCTGCAGGGCCATGGGGTCCTGACGCAGGTCGACACCGTTCTCCTGCTGGAACTTGTCAGCCATCCAGTCGATGACGCGCTGATCCCAGTCGTCGCCGCCCAGGTGGTTGTCGCCCGAGGTGGACAGAACCTCAAACACGCCGTCGGCGAGGTCGAGGATGGAGACGTCGAAGGTGCCGCCGCCCAGGTCGAAGACCAGGATGCGCTGGTCGGAGCCCTGCTTGTCCAGGCCATAGGCCAGAGCAGCAGCGGTCGGCTCGTTGACGATACGCTTGACGTTGAGGCCGGCGATCTTACCGGCATCCTTGGTGGCCTGACGCTGGGCGTCGTTGAAGTAGGCCGGGACGGTGATGACGGCGTCGGTGACGGTCTCGCCCAGATACTTCTCGGCGTCGGCCTTCATCTTTGCGAGCGTCATGGCGCTCACCTGCTCGGCGGTGTAATCCTTGCCCTCGATATCGACGACGGCACGGCCACCCTGGCCCTCCTTGACCTCATACGGCACGGTCTTGATCTCGGAGGTGCACTCGGAGTACTTGCGGCCCATGAAGCGCTTGATGGAGAACACGGTGTTCTTGGGGTTGGTGACCGCCTGGTTCTTAGCGGCCTTACCCACGACGCGGTCGCCGTCTGCACGGAAGCCAACAACAGACGGGGTGGTGCGGTCGCCCTCGGCGTTCACGATAATGGTCGGAGAACCGCCCTCGAGGACGGCCATGGCGGAGTTAGTAGTACCAAGGTCGATACCAAGAATCTTACTCATTAGAAATTCCCTCTCTCTTTTGCGTTCGCGCCGCCTCGACGATCTGTCGCGCGGCGCTTCGGCTTGTCTTTCAGGATGTAGTGTATCCCCTTATGGGCCGGAATATACAAAATCTAAGTCAATTCATATAAGATTTCTTATTGCTGAGAGTTTAGGTTCTTAAATGCGCAGGTAGATGCGCTGAATGAGTTCTCGGCAAATCTATTGAGATCTATGTAGAGATGGCTGAGGTTTGCGTCCGGGGGTGCCTGGGGGCCGTCTTGCGGCAAGCGCATCCCGGTTTGAGCGTGGATTCCGGGTCGCAGTTTCCGTCTGAAGGCTCAACCGGAAACCGTATCCCGTTTTGAGAGCTGATACCGGGTCGCAGTTTCCGCTAGCGGGCCCAACCGGAAACTGCGACCCGGTTTTCGGCCAAATAACGGGATGCCCTTTCCGCAGGCGCGCTCAATAGGTCAATATTACAAGTCACCTATAGCTAACATTTGCGCAGCTCAACGGCCCCACCTGCGCGTTTTTTAGTAAACCTTGGCATACTCGGCGAACGGTATGAAGATGCCGGCCAGAGGGTATTGCAAACGGTCGCTCCCGTGGTATGTTTTTGCCCGAATCAAACCGGCGCGCATCGTCTGTAGCGTCGGTCAACAGAGAGGAAACTACCATGGCTCATCCCGTAATTGATGCCGACGAGTGCATCGCTTGTGGCGTTTGCGTCGACTCCTGCCCCGCTGGCGTTCTGGAGCTCCAGGACGTCGCTACCGTCGCTGACGAGGACTCCTGCGTCGCCTGTGGCGCTTGCCAGGACGCTTGCCCCGCTGGCGCGATCACCGAGATCGTCGAGGAGTAACAACTCCCCCACTTGCACACTCAAAAGTACACCGTGCACAAAAAGGAGGCTTCCGCATCGCCGCGGAGGCCTCCTTTTTGTGCGGATAATTAATTTGGCACCGTCACAGGTTGAGCTCACGTCAGCGAAAACGCCCCTAAGCGAGCAAGGTGACGTGAAAGAGGAGGGAAGCGTACTTTTGTACGCGACCGACGATTGAACGTCAGATTGCCGCTTAGGGGCGTTTGCAGCGTCGGCTACGATAGATCGTCCTCGTAGGGCATGAGGTCTGCCAAGTAGCCCTTCTCCTTGAGCATGGCCTCGATCTCGTCGAGGGTTTGCTCGTCCTCCGCCGCGATGCGATGGAAGTGATAGCCGCTCGTCACCGTTAGTAGCGGAAAGCTCTTGCCGCTCTCGATATCGTGCAGGTAGCGCTCAACATCGCGACGATTGCGGATGTCCAGGTCGGCCGTGATCTTACCGTACACGCGGTGATTGACGATCACGTTGAGCACGGCGCCTCCGGCGTCGACGATACTCGTAAGCTCATCGCCTGTCTGCTCCACGCCGTGGCGAACCTTGACCAAGCGCGTGGGCACGGCGGGGCTACTCGCGGCTTCCTGCAGCACGTAACCGCGGTTGGTTGCCACGACATCGTGCCCATCGGCACGCAACAGGGCAATATCCTGAACCACGACCTGACGGCTCACGCCAACCTCGCGGGCAAGTGCGCTGCCCGAAACGGGCTCCTTGGCTCCTTCGAGCACGCCCATGATGGCACGGCGACGCTCGCGGGCGTTCATTATTTACCGTCCAGCAGACGCAGGTGCTTAAGCGAGAGGTCGAGGATCGGCGCAGAGTGCGTCAGGGCGCCCGAGCTAATAAAGTCAACGCCCAGGTCGGCCAGGGCGCGAATGTTGTCGGCGTCCACATTGCCCGAACACTCGGTCTTGGCGCGACCGGCGATAAGCTCGATGGCGGCGGCCATGTCGTCATGGGTCATGTTGTCGAACATGATAATGTCGGCACCGGCCTCCACGGCTTCGCGTACCATGCCCAGGTTCTCGCACTCAATCTCGACCGTCGTGGTAAACGACGCATGGGCGCGCGCCATCTCGATCGCGCGCGTCACGCCACCGGCTGCATCGATGTGGTTGTCCTTGAGCATGACGGCCGTCGACAGGTTATAGCGGTGGTTGCTGCCACCGCCGATCTCGACTGCTGCCTTCTCGAAGACGCGCATGCCCGGCGTGGTCTTGCGCGTGTCGACAAGCACGGTCTTGGTGCCCTCGAGCGCGGCCGCCATCCGATGCGTGTAAGTAGCGATGCCGCTCATGCGCTGCAGGTAGTTGAGCGCCACGCGCTCGCCCGAAAGCAATACGCGCGCGTCGCCGCGCACCTGGCCCACGTGGTCGCCGGCGTGCACCTCGTCGCCGTCCGCGACATCAAACAGCACCGAGCTCTGCGGATCCAGCAGCTCAAAAGTGCGAGCGAACACATCCAAGCCGGCGATGATGCCATCGGCCTTGGCGATGAGCTCAACGGTAGCGGGGCGCGCCGTAGGGCACACGCTCGCCGTACTCACGTCCTCAAACGTGATGTCCTCGCGCAGAGCCTGCAAAATCAGATCATCGACGACGAGCTTCATGGTAATGGGATTCATGGTCTACTCCTCCACGGCCTGCGTGCCGGCGGCACGGGCCAAATCATCGATTGCAAGGGTCTCGGCGCTCAGGGCGCGGTGACGTCCGTCAAGCGCGGGCTCACCGGCCTGCTCCACGGTCAGCGACTCGCCGGTGCGCATACGCCAAGCAGCGCGGCGGCCCCAAACTAGGGACTCGAGCAGGCTGTTAGAAGCCAGGCGGTTCTTGCCGTGCACGCCATTGCAGGCCGTCTCGCCGGCGGCGTAGAGCTCGGGCATCGAGGTGCGGCCGTCCTTGTCGACCCATACGCCGCCCATAAAATAGTGCTGCGTGGGTGTGACAGGGATGGGCTCGTCCAGGATGTCGCGTCCGTCCTCCAGGCAGCGCGCACGGATATTGGCAAAATGCCCGGTCACCACGTCGCGCTCGACGGGGGCAAAGCTCAGCCACTCGTGCTCGGTGCCGTCCTGCTTCATCTGCTCGCGAATAGCGGCGGCGACCACGTCGCGCGGCTGCAGTTCGTCGGTAAAGCGCTCGCCGGCGGCATTGAGCAGAATCGCGCCTTCGCCGCGGCAGCTCTCGCTAATCAGGAAGGTGCGGCCCGGCTGCGGAGAGAACAGTCCCGTGGGATGGATCTGCACGTAGTCCAGGTGCTCCATCGTGATGCCGTGCTCCTGCGCGATGTAGCAAGCGTCACCGGTGAGCTGCGGGTAGTTGGTGGAGTGATCGTACACGCCGCCGATGCCGCCCGTTGCCCACAGCGTATGGCAGGCATGAATCTTAAACGGCTTACCGGCATGCACGTCCTCAGCGGCATTTGCCAGCTCGTCTGCGGGGCGAGCTGAATCGTCCTCGTCCACGGCTACGGCGACGACGCCGGTGCACACCGTGGCGCCGTCACGCTCGGCCGTTAGGATGTCGGTCATGGCCACGCGCTCCAAAATCTGCACGTTGCCCAGCTTGCGAACGGCCTGGAGCAGCTTGGTCGTGATCTCCTTGCCCGTAATGTCGGCATGGAAGGCAATGCGCGGGCGGCTGTGCGCGCCCTCGCGAGTAAAGTCGAGGCTGCCGTCGGCCTTGCGCTCAAAGTCCACGCCCATGGCCAACAGGTCGTTGATGACCGAACGGCTCGAGCGGATCATGATGTCGACGCTCTCGCGGCGGTTCTCGTAATGGCCGGCGTGCATGGTGTCCTCAAAGAAGGCATCGTAGTCAGAGCCTTCGGGCAGCACGCAGATACCGCCCTGCGCGAGCATCGAATCGCACTCGTCGACGGCGCCCTTGGAGAGCATGATTACGCGCGTGCTCGTCGGCAGATTGAGAGCCGCATACAGGCCCGCCACGCCGCAACCGGCAATGACGACGTCGCACTCCATGTCGGAGTATTGTTTGGTTTCCACAGGAATCCTCTCCCTTGTAATGTGGCATAAGGGATGGCCCCTCATGTCACATTGGCTTAGCGCGCCGCGTACTCGAGCATGCGGTCGAGCGTGAGCTTGGCCTGATCGGCGACCTCGTCCGACACGCCAATCTGCACCTCGCCCTCGCCCGTCTCCAGGCAGCGCACGAGCTTTTCGAGCGTGATGAGGTCCATGTTGACGCAGGTGGGCTGCACCGCGGGGAAGTAGAACTTCTTGCCGGTGCCCTGGCAGCGGCGCTCGAGCTCATAGAGCACGCCGCGGACCGTCACGATAATGAACTCGCTCGCGTCGGACTCCTCGGCATACTTGATGATGCCGGCGGTGGAGCCGATGTAGTCGGCCTCGGCCAGCACGTCGGCCTTGCACTCGGGGTGCGCCAGCACGAGCGCGTCGGGGTGGGCCTCCTGCGCATCGACGATCTGCTCGACGGTAATGATGTGGTGGCGCGGGCAGTAGCCGTTGTTGAGGATGACGTGCTTTTGCGGCACCTGCTCGGCCACAAAGCGGCCCAGGTTCTGGTCGGGAATGAACAAGATGTGCTGCTGTGGCAGCTCGGAGACGATCTTGACGGCGTTAGAACTGGTAACGCACACGTCACTCCAGCTCTTGATCTCAACCGTCGAGTTGACGTAGCAGACGACAGCCAGGTCGTCGCCGTACTCGGCGCGCGCCGCATCGACCGTCTCGCGCTTGACCATGTGCGCCATGGGGCAGTCCGCACCCGGCTCGGGCAGCAGCACGGTCTTGGTGGGGTTGAGCAGCTTGGCACTCTCGCCCATAAACTCCACGCCGCACAGCACGATGGTCTGCTGCGGCAGGCTCTTGGCGAGCTTTGCCAGGTAAAAGCTGTCGCCGACGTAATCGGCAACGGCCTGGACCTCGGGCGCCACATAGTAGTGCGCCAGGATCACCGCGTCACGTTGGGTTTTTAGTTGCTGAATGGCCTCGACGAGCTCTGCGGGCACCAGTGCCGCGCGCTCCGTTGCCGTCGTTGCCGATGCTAGGCCGGCCGCGATATCGCGTGCAAGCTCCGATGCATCCATGTTCGCGCTCTGTGCCATCAAGGCCCCTCTCTTTTGGCGAATCTTGGGGCTTTAGTATGACACCTGGCTTTACAGCTGACAAGACAGCTGTAAAGCCAGGTGTAAAGTTGGAATAAAGATTCAATCTTGGGGCGGGTCCATTTTCGAACTGGCAAGCTGAGGACAGCCGAAAATGGACCCGCCCCATGATTCGGGCAGCCCGTTTTGTCCTGGACCAAGGGGCAGTGGTCAAAAAGGGCCAAATATGAGTACTGTCACCAAATTAGTAGCATCGATTTTCCGGTCCAGAGCAGCAAAATCGCCTTGTTTGGAGCCCGATCGCGACTCTGAAGAACGAAAATCGATGCACTTTTGGCCTCTGGCACCGATTTTTGAGGCCATTTGGCTGCCACCAAACTGGTAACAGTACTCATATTTGGCCCTTTTTGACCACCGGGTTTCCGGCAGGCCCCAAAAGCGGGCCCGAATCGCTCGATCCGGGCCCGCTGGGGGTAGCGAGCACAATCGAGGTGTAAGAAGCAAGAGAGGGCCATCGCCTAGAATCGTCAGCGCCTAGATATTCAACGAGAGGAAAGACAATGGTCCGCAGCGACATGCTACCCCAGCCGGACCGGGGGCTCGGCCTCGACCGGCCCCAGACCGAGGCATTTCACCGACGAGTTCAAGAGGAAGATAGTCGATCTCCACAACGCCGGAAAGCCCAGGCGCGAGGCCATGGACGAGTGCGACCTCGACAAGAGCACCGTGGAGAGGCGGGTCAAGTCGATAAACGAGACCGGCTCGCCGCGCGCCGCCGACAACCGCACGCCCGAGTAGAACCGGATCCTGGAGCCCGAGCGCGAGAACCGCAGGCTCCGGATGGAGGTCAACGTCTTAAGACGAGCGGCGCCAGCATACGCTCGGAAGTCAGGGCCATGGCGGCCAACGGGGGGCCGCTGCCCCATATCGGCGCAGCGCTGGCATCGAGGCCTTCTGACCTGTGTCAAGATTTCGGACACGCATGCTCGAGAAATCAAGCGGCCATAGGCATGGCCTCGAGCTTGGGCTCGGTTCTCTCGAAGAAGGCCGCCATGGCCTCGGCCGGCACCTTGTAGCCGATCGTCGAGCGGGGCCTTCGGCGGTTGTAGTACGCCTCGATGAACTCGGCCACCGCGTTGTCGTGGCAGTTGCCGGCGCGGCTGCAGGACAGCCGCACGTCGTTGTCGCGCGCCCATTCGGCCAGAAGCCTGCTGGTGTACTGGGCGCCGCGGTCGGCGTGGAATATCGCGTTGCCGGCCACGTAGCCGCGCGATTTGGCCGACGCCAGCGCCGAAACCACGATGTCGGCGGTCATGCGCTCGGAGAGCGACCAGCCCACCACCATGCGGGTGTTGAGGTCGATGACCGTCGACAGGTACAGCCATCCCTCGCCGGTGCGCAGGTAGGTGATGTCGCCCACGAGCTTGCAGGTTGGAACGGGACTGGTGAAGTCGCGGCGCACCAGGTCGGGCCGGGGCCTGGCCTTCGGGTCGGGGATGGTGGTGCGCTTCCTGGCGTTGGGCGTGCAGCCGCGTATTCCCAGCTCGCGCATCAGCTTGCGCACCCTGTACAGGGTCAATCCGGAGAACTCGCCGGGCAGGAAGCATTTCACGAACCGGAAGCCGAACCTGCGGTCCGACTCCAGCCACACGCGCCGGACCGCCTCGCGCTCGGCCGACCAGTCTTCTCGCGGGCAGCCGTTGGAGAGCCACGAGTAGAAGCCCGATCGGCTCACGCCGAGCACGCGGGCCATCATTTTCACCGGGAATTCGGCCTTCTCCGCCAACATCATCCGGTAGCATGCGGCTACGCCTGGCTTTTGGCGAAGAAGGCCGCGGCTTTTTTCAAGAAGGCGTTCTCCATCTCGAGCTCGCGTATGCGCCTTTTCGCCTCGCGAAGCTCGCGGTCCTCGGCCTTGGGGTCGGGCCCGCCGGCAAGCTCGCGCCGGCGGCTCTGCACCCACTTGTTCACGGTCTTGGAATTCAGGCCCAGTTCTGCGCAGCATTCCGTTATCGGCCTGCCCGTCGAGATGATGTAGTCGGCGGTCTCGCGCCTGAACTCGTCGGTGTACTTGGCGGCTGGGTTGGACATAGCATACCGTCCTCTCGGTCGTCGATGAATGCATTCTAAAGGATTGGGCCTCTAGCATGCGTGTCCGAAAAGACGATACAGGTCAGACAACCCAATCAGACGTCGTCTCGAGCACGTCCTCTGCACGGTCGAGCGTGCTTCTGGCCTTGGCACCCTGTTTGAACCACGAGCGCAGGTCCTCGAGCGTGCTGCCCGCTGCGTACACCTTGATTTTGCGACCGCCTTTCGTGGTCACCGTGCAACGGTCGCCGCTCTCGCTATCCTCGTGCGCCGTGACCTTCTTGAGATAATCGCGGCGGAACGCCACGACGCGGGCGTTGCTGATCTCGATGAACCAATCGTCGTCGACAAGCGAGGTGCCCGTGGCACCTCGGCTCGCCATCTCCTCGGCGAAGGAGAAACCGAGTTCGCGCTCCTGTCTGCCGATCTCGTAGATACCACGGGCGGGCATGCTGAGCATGAGCAGAGGCAGGAGTCCCCCTATGAACAGGAAGAGGCATGGGACGAGCAGGAGCAGACGAGCACCGGCGTCGGTGAAAACAGCCATGAAGGCGATCACGAGCGAGAAGACGAGCGCCATACCGTTGAAAACAATCGTCAACGGCTTGATGGCAGACCAACACAGACCCGCCTTGGTCATCGGGCCGTCAACAGCGTCCGAGACCTCGATGCCCTCTTCCTCCAGACGGGCGAGGAGGTTGAGCGAGCACACCCCCTCGAGGCTTATCGAGCAGAACTTCCGGTCGCCCTCGAACAGGTCGATCCTCATCATCTGCGTGTGAAGCGTTGCACGGGTGATGTTGCCAAACGTCGTCTCCTTGCGGATGCCGAAGGCGTTACGCGAGAGAATTCGCTCACCGTCCACGTCGATGCGCGGGATGCTCAGCAGGGCCCAGATGGCCATGCCCGCGAGCGCCATGGCGTGACCGAACCACACAAGTTCGTGGTCCCACTCGCCCAACGAGACGCCCTGCCAGACGTAGACACCCAGCATGAGCAGTTCGAACGCGACGGCGCAGCAGGCGATGATCGTGCGAATGGCAGCGGGCATGCGCACCGTGAAGCGATCGAGGCTGTCCGTCGCCTCACTGCGCTCGCGCGCGCCGCGACGGGCGACCCATGCAGTGAGCGGACCGACGATGAACACCACCATCGCCACGCGCAGGAACGATTCGAGTATGTCGCCCATATTAACCACCATCCCAATAGAAAACGTGAATTTGGGAGACTATAGCAGAGCGAAGCGATCTGCACGGCATCGTCCGGGTGTTTTCGGCATACGGTGGAAACCAGCGGCAGCGGACGTTGAGAACTCACCCAAAAGACGCGATTCGACCGAAGCGATTCTTCTTGACTTGGTCTCAATGTGATACGACATGCGCCACTACCTGCGCGGTCTTGCGGCCCTGATCGAAGAGGGTCACACCGATGAGGCACTCGGGCGCATCGACGCGCTCTGCGAGACCAACGACCGCACCGCCGTGCGCCGCTACTGCGCCAACGAAACGGTCAACATTGCGCTCTCGTCGCTTTCCGCGGACATCAACGCGCGCGGCATCACCGCCGATCTGCGCGCCGCCGTGCCCGAAACCGTCCACGTGGGCGATGTCGATCTATTCAGTGTGGTATCGAACGCCCTGGACAATGCCATCGCCGCGGCGAGCGCCGCCCCCGAAGGCAAGCGGTTTGTCGACCTGGACCTTCGCTACGAAGACGGTCAGCTTCTATTGCTGGTTTCCAACACGTTTGGCCGTGCGCCGCACATGGTCGACGGCATGCCCGTGGCTCAGCACACTGGGCACGGCTTTGGCACCAAGAGCATTATGCTTGCCGTCGAGCGCATGAACGGCAACTGCCAGCTCCGCATTAACGGCGACCGGTTTGAGCTGCGCGCCGTGATGTAGGGGCTGCCGCCAACCTCGCTACAGCGGTGCAGCCGCCGGGGTCAGCTGCTTAATGTAGGCCCACATGCGCTGCTTGGCGGCCTTGTCGGTGAGCGCCGCCTCAAAACCGTCGAGCGCCAGCACGCGGCGCCCCTGCACATGGGCGACCAGGCCGGGCTTGAGCATGGCGGTGTCAAAGTCATCAATTGCCACAAGCATATCGGCATAGGTCTCGCGCATGACATCGGCCGCACTGTTGTCGAGCAGCAGCACCGCCTCGGGGTCCAGAGCCTCCAGCGCCTCGCGGAACAGGTCGCACGGCAGAGTCTCGCCCACCGCGACCGCTCCGTCACCCGCGCCGGCGACGCTTGCCAGCACGCAAAAGTCCTCGGGGGCATATCCGATGGCGCCGAGCGCCTTGCGCAACGCGGCGCCATCCGCGCCGGCAGCCAGCTCGCCGCCCGAGCACTCGGCTTCATCCAAATCGCCTTTGACCAGCACAATCGGCGAGCACGCGTTGCCCGCGATACGCACACCGCGACCTGCAAGCGACGCGAGCTCCTGCTCGGTCGCCTGAGCGATGGCTTCTTTTTTCTGGCTTTGTGACGTGGGCATGCGCTCTCCAATCGTTTGCGTGCCCACCATTATATAAAAGAGCCGCCCGCGAGTGGTTGCTTTGCGGGCCGCTGGGTATAAGCACGGTCGTACTGAGTTTTACGCGGCCGAGCCGCGTCGTATTATGGAGGTCACCATGGCTGACATTAAGCAGATTACCCCCGAGAACTTCGATTCCATCGTTAACGACAGCCTGCCCGTACTGGTTGATTTTTGGGCCCCGTGGTGCGGCCCCTGCCGCTCGCTCTCGCCCATCGTAGACGAGGTTGCCGACGAGCTGGCCGGCAAGTTGGCTGTGGCCAAGTGCAACGTCGACGACAACCAGGACCTGGCCATGAAGTTTGGCGTCATGAGCATCCCCACGCTGATCGTCTTTAAGAACGGCGAGGAGGTCGACCGCTCGGTCGGCGCCTTGCCCAAGGCAAGACTTCAGGCACTGCTGGAGAAACATCTGTAATACGCTTGTTACCCATCTGCCGTCCATGAGCGGTTTCGCACCGCTCGCCGGAGTGCCAAACGCAAGGTATGCGACCACGGATAGTATGGTAGATACAAACAGCCCCCAGTGAACGGGTGCGGGTCAGACGGACTCGCACCCGTTTTCTTATGCGGCGGCGCTCAAGGCGGGCGTAGTAGAATCTGAACCACCATATCGCCCCGTACAAAAGGAGACTCCCCATGCATGACGTCGGAATGAACATGAGCCAGCTTGCCATGAGCGTCAAGCAGGTCGACGACACCATTGAGCTCGCTCACGAGTGGAGCCATCAGCTGCTGCATGCGACCGAGAACTTTGACATGGAGCGCATTGGCGCCAAGCTCGAGGCCGCCATGGCGGCACTCCACGAGGCGCACGATGCGCTCGAGGGCTACGAGGAAGCCATCGAGGCCGACCACAACTCCGTCGGCTCCGTGAAGCTGGTGTAAGGTGGCCGAACACGAGCACGGCTGCGGGTACGAGCACGAGCATCCGCACGGGGCGGACGGTGACGCGGGCTGCCACTGTAGTGGCTCCGGCTCCGAGCTGGTCCGTTTTTCGGTTACCGCACCGGATGACCTGCTGCGCCGTTTTGACGAACAGATCGCGCGCCGCGGCGACGTGGCCAACCGCTCCGAGGCCGTGCGCGACCTGATTCGCGCCTCGATCGCCAAGGAGCAGATGCGCACGCCCGACGAGCATGTTATCGGGTCGCTCACCATGATCTACGACCACCATACCGGCGACCTGACGCGCCGTCTGGACGAAGTGCAGCACGACTACACCGGCGAGATCGTATCGACCATGCACGTGCATCTGGATCACCACAACTGTCTGGAGATCCTGGCACTCAAGGGTCGCGGCGAGCGCGTCTACGAACTAGCCGATCGCCTGCTGGGCCTGCGCGGCGTTAAGCACGGCGAGCTCACGTGCGCCGCCACCAAGCAGAGCCTGGGGCTGTAGCGCACCTACCAAAAAGGGACAGGTTTGTTTCGGCAGGTTTAGCGTTTTACCTACCAAAATAAACTTGTCCCTTTTTGGTCGGTTTTGATGAGGAGTGTCGCATGCGGCATGTGCATATTCATGTGACGGGCATTGTGCAGGGCGTTGGCATGCGACCATTTGTGTATCGCGAGGCCATGGCGCATGGCATTTGCGGATGGGTGCTCAATGCGGGCGACGGCGTACATATCGAGGCGCACGCTCCGGCCGATGCGCTCGATGCTTTTGTTGCCGCGCTTTCTGAGCATGCGCCCGCGGCGGCTCGCGTAGAGCATGTCGAGGTTGTGGACTTGGGGCCTGGCGGTTGGAGTGCTGCCGATGAGCAGGGCTTTCGCATTGTGGCATCGCAGGACCAGACCGCGCACACGACGCTCGTCTCGCCCGATATCGCTACCTGTGACGATTGTCTGCGCGAGTTGTTCGATCCCGCCGACCGACGCTATCACTACCCCTTTATCAACTGCACTAACTGCGGCCAACGCTTTACCATCATCCGATCGTTGCCTTATGACCGAGCGGCCACGTCGATGGATTGTTTTCCCATGTGTCCCAAGTGTGCCGCGGAGTATGCCGACCCACTCGACCGGCGTTTTCACGCGCAACCCGATGCCTGCTTTGATTGCGGGCCGCATATTACGTGGCGCGAGGCTGTGAACGGCGATGCGTGCGGGAATTCGTCCGCGACACCGGCAGTCGGCACCACACGCGAGGCCAGCGACGCCATTATCGAGCGCTGCGTTGAGCTGCTGGCCAGCGGTGGCATCGTCGCCATCAAGGGCCTGGGCGGATTTCATCTAGCCTGTGACGCCGCCAGCGAGCAGGCGGTGGCCGAGCTGCGCCGTCGCAAACGCCGCAGCAACAAACCACTTGCCGTCATGATGCGCGACCTTGCCGACGTTGAACGCCTATGCCATGTCAGCGACGTTGAGCGCGGCTTGCTGGCCGGCAGCATTCGCCCCATTGTGCTGCTGCGCCGACGTGCTGCTTGCGAGAGCGGCGGCTCCCCCGACGCCCTCGCGCTCGCGCCGTCCGTCGCGCACGACCTTCCAGAGCTCGGCATCATGCTCCCCTATACGCCGCTTCAACATCTGTTGCTTGCCGCGGCAGAAGCCTGCGGTATGCACGCGCTCGTCATGACCAGCGGAAACCTGAGCGAAGAACCCATAGAAACCGACGACGATCTTGCCTGGGAACACCTCGTTGCCGCCGGCATCGCCGATGCGTTGCTCGGCAACGACCGCGCGATCCTCTCGCGCTACGACGACTCTGTAGTGCGCGTGGTCGACGGCGCCGTTATGCCCGTGCGCCGCGCTCGCGGATATGCACCCCAGCCGTTGCCGTTGCCGGCGCTCGACGGCGCTCCGTCCTGCGTGCTCGCCTGCGGGCCACAACAAAAGGCCACGATTGCGCTCACGCGTGAAGGGACGAACGGCGAGGCAACCTGTTTTGTGTCGCAGCATATCGGCGATGTTGAAAACGGCGAGACCTTCGATGCCTGGAACGCCGCGCGCACGCGCTTGGAAGATCTCTTTGACTTGGCGCCCGCCGCCTTGGCCTGCGATTTGCACCCCAGCTATCTATCGAGCCAGTGGGCGCGCGAGCAGGCACGGGAGCACAATCTGCCGCTCGTCGAGGTGCAGCACCATCATGCGCATATCGCGAGCGTAATGGCCGAGGCCATCGCCGCGGGCCAGCTTACAACCGACGCGCGTGTCCTTGGCATCGCCTTTGACGGCACCGGCGCCGGCACCGATGGGACCATTTGGGGCGGCGAGTTTCTTGTTGCCGGCCTTGGCGACTTTGAGCGCGCCGCGCATTTACTCACCTGGGCGCTCCCCGGCGGGGCGGCCTCCGTGCGCGACGCCCGCCGCAACGCCTTTGCCCTGCTCAGTGAGCTCGGTCTGCTCGAGCACCCAGGCGCCGCTCGGCTTTTGGGCAGCCTCGACGAGCAAACGCGCAGCGTGACAGCCACCATGATCGAGCACGGCATCAACAGCCCGCGCACCAGCAGCATGGGGCGTCTCTTTGATGCCGCGGCAGCAATTCTGGGCATCTGCGACAAGGCAACCTACGAGGGCGAGCCTGCCATAGAACTCGAAGCCGCCGCCTGGCGCGCGTTCAGCAGTGAAAGTGCCTGCCCCACCGGCAATATGGCCAGCTTTTCCGTAACCGAATCATCCCGTCCGGACGACTTCCATGTTCTGAACTCCAGACCGCTTTTTGAGGCGCTTTTGGAGGGAATCAGGACCGGCGTGCCCGCCGGCAAGCTCGCGCTCGACTTCCATGTCACCATCGCACGCGCGTCGGCCCGCATCGCAAGCGAGATCTGCGTCCGTGAAGACCTCGACACCGTCGCGCTCTCGGGCGGTGTGTTCATGAACCGGCTTTTGCTTCAGCTCCTTACCCACGAACTCAAAGACGCCGGTCTTGCCGTCTTGGTCCCCCACGCTGTACCCGCCAACGACGGCTGCATCGCCTACGGTCAGGCCGCCATCGCTCGCGCTCGCCTCGCGCAGACGGCGTTGCGATAGGCTGTTTTGCCAGCCTGCGCGCCGCCGTCTCACAGGTGTAACGCGTTTGCTCGTGACTTCCGCGAGCGCTACCATCAACTGATGGGTAATTAGGCGCCTATCCAGCGCAAAACGTATAAAAGGGGAACATTATGTGCCTTGCCGTTCCCGGTAAAGTGGTCAAACGCGACGACGACCTTAAGGCGACCGTCGACATGATGGGCATCGAGCGCCCCATTTCGCTGCGTCTCGTACCGACGGCGCAGGTTGGCGACTATATTCTCGTACACGCCGGCTTTGGCATCCAGATCGTCGACGAGCAGGAAGCGCAAGAAACGCTCGAGCTCGTTAACGCCATGACCGAACTGGCCGAAGAAGACCAACTGGCCAGCAATCCGGCCGAGGCATACTAGTGGCGGCCGGACAGCCGGCGCGTTCCGGTATCGACTTTTCGGCATTTCGCGACCCCAGGCTGGCTCGCGAGCTCATCGATCGTATTCATGCGCTTGTCGGCAGCCGCAGCATCAACCTTATGGAAGTCTGCGGCACGCATACCGTGAACATCGGGCGCTATGGCTTTCGCTCCATTATGCCTGCCGGGCTCAAACTGCTGAGCGGTCCGGGTTGCCCCGTCTGCGTTACCGCCAACCGCGATATCGACCATGCAATCGCGCTCGCCAAGATGGACGGCGCCATCATCACCACCTTTGGCGACATGATGCGCGTGCCAGGATCGTCCACCTCGCTTGCCGCGCAAAAGGCGGCGGGACGCGACATCCGCATCGTCTACTCTCCGCTCGACGCACTCGACATTGCTGAGCAAAATCCCGAACGCCCGGTTATCTTTATGGGCGTCGGCTTTGAGACCACAACGCCCACCATTGCCGCCGCCATCCTAGAGGCCGACGCGCGCGAGCTCCAGAACTTCTCGGTCTACTGTGCTCACAAGACCACGCCGCCGGCTCTGCGTGCGATCTCCAACGACCCCGAAACGACCATCGACGGCTTTATCCTGCCTGGTCACGTCGCTACCATCACGGGCCTGGCACCCTTTAGGTTTTTGGTCGATGAGTTCGAGACCCCCGGTGTAGTCACCGGGTTTGAGCCGGTCGATATCTTGCAGGGCATCTGCATGCTGGTCCAGATGGTTGTCGAGCACAGGCCCGCAATCGACAACGCCTACCGCCGTGGCGTCAATGCAGACGGCAATCCCGTAGCGCGCCAGCTGGTCGAGCAGGTGTTTGAGCCGTGCGACACCACGTGGCGCGGACTGGGACCGATTGCGGCTTCGGGTCTTTCCATCCGACCCGAATTCGTGCGCTTTGATGCCGGCGCCCGCTTTGACGTACCCATTGAACCGACGGTCGAGCCACGCGGCTGCCGCTGCGGCGACGTGCTGCGCGGAGCCATCACGCCGAGCGACTGTCCTCTGTTTGGCCGCGCTTGCACGCCCGAACACCCCGTCGGCCCCTGCATGGTGAGCTCCGAAGGCAGCTGCGCGGCGTACTTTAGATACCGCGACTAGCCCGGACGCTCCCGCGTACCGGCACCACCCACGATTGGAGTTTTCGATATGTCCCGTAATGCCACCGATAGCACTGTCCTGCTGGGCCACGGCTCCGGCGGCCAGATGATGAAGCGCATTATCGATGAGGTCTTTCTGGATGCCTTTGGGTCGCCCGAGCTGCTCGCGGGCAACGATGCCGGCGTCGCCGCGCTGCCCGCAAGCGGGCGAATCGCCATGTCGACCGACAGCTTTGTGGTAACGCCGCAGTTCTTCCCCGGCGGCAATATCGGCCGCCTCGCCGTATGTGGAACCGTCAACGACGTCGCGACCTCGGGCGCCAACGTGCGCTACCTCTCATGCGGCTTTATCCTCGAAGAGGGCTATCCCATGGACAAGCTGCGCCAGATTGTGCAAACCATGGCCGAAACAGCGCGCGAGGCGGGCGTGTCCATAATCACCGGCGACACCAAGGTGGTCGAGCGTGGAGGTGCCGACGGCGTCTACATCAATACCGCCGGCGTGGGCGAAGTGCCCGCGGGCGTAGCGCTCAGCGGTGCAAACTGTCGGCCCGGCGATGTCATCCTGGTGTCGGGTACGCTAGGCGACCACGGCATCGCCATCATGAGCCAGCGCGAGGGCTTGGCGTTTTCGAGCAACATCGAAAGCGACGCCGCACCGCTCAATCATCTGGTTGCCGACGTGCTCGCCGCCGCCCCCGACACCCGCTGCTTCCGCGACCCCACGCGCGGCGGCCTGGCATCCACGCTCAACGAGTTTGCCCAGGCCAGCGGCGTTGCCATGGAGATCGACGAGGATGCTGTGCCCGTGCGCCCCGACGTGCAGGCCGCCTGCGAGATGCTCGGCTACGATGTGCTGCAGGTGGCAAACGAGGGCAAGATGGTTGCCGTGGTGCCGGCCGAGCAGGCCGATGCCGCGCTGGCAGCCATGCGCGCCGCGCGCTACGGCGAAAACGCCGCGATTATCGGTCGCGTGCTGCCGCTTGCCGAGGACACCCGTCCCGCCGTGCGCGTACGCACCGGCTGGGGATCGACCCGCATCCTCGACATGCTCGTAGGAGAACAGCTTCCGAGAATTTGCTAGGGCGGAACCGCACGGTCGGCGCGATGCGGCTTGATATCCCTGGAGATGTTCAGATTCCAGCCACGCCAGACACGTAAGCCCAGTATTATGAGGTGCGTTTTAAACCCAATGACGGGAGCTTTCATGGCAGCAGCTTTTTCCCATGTGATTTTTGATTTAGACGGCACCATCCTCAACACGCTCGAGGACCTGGCGGCCGCCGGCAACCATACCTGCGAGACGCACGGCTGGCCTACGTTTGCCGTCGACGAGTACCGCTACAAGGTGGGAAACGGCATGCTCAAGCTGGTTGAGCGCTTTATGCCCGCCGAGTATGCGGGCGACGGCCGTATGTTTGAGCAGACGCTTGCCGAGTTTAGGGCTTACTACGGCGAGCACAAGGAGGACCACACCGCCCCCTATGCCGGCACGATCGAGATGCTCGACCGCTTGCGCGCCGCGGGTGTGCAGCTTGCCGTACTCACTAACAAGGACCACGTCTCGGCGGCTTCGCTTATCGAGAAATACTTTGGTTCCGAGCGCTTTGCGCTGGTGCAGGGCCGTGTCGATGCGTTTCCGCCCAAGCCCGAAGCACCCGTCACGCTGCATGTGATGGAAGAGCTGGGTGCCGATCCGGCAACCACGCTCTATGTGGGCGATTCCAATGTCGATATCCTGACCGGCCACAACGCCGGCCTTAAGAGTGCGGGCGTCAGCTGGGGCTTCCGAGGCCGCGCAGAGCTCGAAGCAGCCGGTGCCGACTACGTGGTTGACACGCAGGAAGAGCTCGCGGCGCTGATCCTGGGCGAGTAACGCCAGCGCTGCCCAACCCAGCCGCCGCAATGCCGTTGCGCGGAAAGTAGTCGTTGGGGACGTTCTTAAACGACTGGTCAAACAATGGCAACGTCGCAGGTAGAGGACGGACAGCGAAAACGCCCCTAAGCGAGCAAGGTGACGTGAAATGAAAGGGCGCTGACCTTCTGGTCGCGCCCTTGAAATTGAACGTCAGATTGCCGCTTAGGGGCGTTTGCAGCGTCGGGCAGTTACGGCGTTTGGTAAAACGCCGTAACGAACTACCGCGTAACTCCCCTAGCTCATCATCGCATTCATCATCTCGGTGGTTGCGGAATCGTCAGCAGACCACTCGCCATCGTCATTGGCGGTGTACTTGAAGGTAACCTTGGTGTCCTTGGTCTTAGCGGCCTTGGTCACGTCGACCATGACCTGGCCGGCCATCTTGTACAGGTCGTCCTCGGAAGGCATCGTATCGAGCGCCGCGATCTTCTCCTGATACTGGGTGGCGAAATCTTCAACGATCTTGTTCATGGACTTGCAGGTAATGGTGACATCGGCAGTCGCGGTGCCCTTGTCCTCGTCGACCGTCACATCGCCGATCTTGTAGTCAAAACCCTCGAGATAGCTCTTGGCGTACTCCTTGGGATCGATGCCCAGCTGCTCGAACTCGTCGCCCGAGGCCTCTTCCAGGCCGGCGAGGAAGTCGTCGCCGCCGTTCTTGACCTCGTCAAACTGCGTCGTAAGATCCTCGGTGATGAGCTCCTCAACCGAAGGACCTCCGCAGCCGGAAAGCACAACCACGCACGCGACCAGAACAGCCATCAGGGGCGCAAGCAGCAGCTTCTTCTTCATGACATTCCTCCCAACAAGCGGCACCGCGCTTCCCGACGCGGTGCGCGTCGTAACAATAAGGCCATACTAGCCGATAACGAACACCCCCGGCAAAGCAAAGGCGCAGTCGGCTCGATTTAACGTCCGAACGGTTTACCGGTCCGCCCAACGCGCAATAAAACGTTCCGCCGCATTGCAATAAAAAAGGGCGGCCGGATAACCCGACCACCCCAAAACACCCTTATGTTGCCGCAGACTACTTGCGGACGACCTTGACGATGGCATCGCCAGCGGAGACAGCGGAGTCAGCCTCGACGGCGAGCTCGACGTCGGCGAACTCGGCGGTGTTGGACACAGCCACGACGACGCAGTCCTTGTAGCCGGCAGCGGCGATCTTGGCGCGGTCGATCTTGAGCATGGGCTGGCCAGCCTTAACGACATCGTCGGCCTTGACGAAGCCCTCGAAGCCGTCGCCGTTCATGTTGACGGTATCGACGCCAACGTGCACCAGAACCTCGATGCCGCTATCGGACTGCAGGCCCACGGCGTGACCCATGGTGACGGTCACCTTGCCGTCGCAGGGAGCGTAGACCAGATCGTCCTCGGGCCACACGGCGCAGCCCTTGCCCAGGACCTCGCCGCCAAAGACGGGATCGGGCACATCGGCCATCTTGATGACCTTGCCCTTGACGGGCGAGCACAGCACGTCGGCGCCGGCAGAAGCAGAGATGGAGGACGGAGCAGCGGCAGTCGCGGGCTCAGCCTTCTTCTTGAACATGTCAAACAGACCCATACGTTTTCTCCTCTTGATTCAGCGCAACGTTATGCGCATGCCTATGGTGATTATAGTGCCAAATGGCCAAAATACTAAGGCGAGGGCTCGAATCGCAAGCCCTTTCAAGCCCTTCCCAAAACCTTTTCCCCAGTGGTTCTCATATTGTCGATTAACCCTCGATAAGCCGAGTATCGTCTGCGCACGGAACGGGCAGAAGCGGGCGCGCCAAACCCGACACTTCTTTTCGCGCCCACGGACCGCCGCCGCCCCGTCCCTGACACTTCCTGATACCGACCGAAACGTGCCAAAATAAACCCGTTCCTTTTTGCCAGGTTTGGCAAGTGTGGGAGTTCGCATGGATATCAAACGCAAGATTACCGAGGCGCAGGGCCTCACCCCCACCGAGCAACAACCCGGCATTGCGGCCCTTGCCATCGGCGAGGACATCCGCGGGCTTTCTATTAAGGAATTTGCCGCGCGCACCAACGTTTCCGTTGCGAGCGTGCACCGTTTTTGCAAAAAGCTCGGCCTCGAGGGCTTCAAGGATCTCAAGGTCGAGCTTATTCGCTTGACAACTGAGGCGGGAAACCGTCGCGACGTGGACATCGACTTTCCCTTCGATGCTACGTCCACCCCCGCGCAGGTCATGGAGCGTATGGAAGGACTCTACCAGACTACGCTGGCCGAGACGCAGGAGCTGCTCGACCCCGCACAGCTCGACTACGCCGCCAAGCTCATCGCGAACGCCCGACAGGTCGATATTTTCACGGGCTCGCACAACCTCTATCCAGCAGGAATGTTCCGCGATCGCCTACTCTCCGACGGTAAAAGTGCGACGTGCCACGACAATGCCGAAGCCCAGGTGCGCACGGCGCTTGCCTCGGGCCCCGACCATGTGGCAATCGCTATCTCCTACAGCGGCCTTGCCCCCAACCTCAAGGACATCTTGCCGATCATCAGCAGTCGGCATGTCCCGGCCATCGTCATCGGCACGCCTCATTGCGCGCGTATTCACCCCGGCTTTGCCGCCTACCTCACGGTGAGCGACCACGAGAGCATGACGCACCGCATCACACAGTTCGCGTGCCACATCGCCGTGCAATACGTGCTCGATTCGCTCTACAGCAGCTACTTTGCCAAAGACTACGCCCGCTGCTCCGAGTTCCTGGAGCAATCGTTTCCCTACACCCGCCTGCCCGGGCTCAAGTAGCGACGAGCGTGGATTTTTGGACGCTTAACTAACGAGCGTGGACAATCTCCCACTTTGAGGCCGTCACCGAGCCAAAACCGGGAGATTATCCACGCTCATTTTGGGTCCCCTGGGAACGCATGAGGAGGGCGGATAGACAGCCGTTATTTGCGAGGCGTCAGCGACGTAAAGAGTCCGTGTTGGTTGCAGTAAAGAAATATTCTGCCGCGCCCGGTAATATGGAAGCGCGGCTGCACCGATTGCTCTGGATAGAGCTTCTTAAAGCTGATGCCGTCCATAGTCGCATATGCCACAAAGCTAATGTAGTGATCCTTGGTCATGGGATGATCGAGCGTGACGTACCAATCGTCCTCGATGCGCTCGATGGAAAAGGCATGGTCCGCGTCCGGCTCTTCGGCCTCCTGGGGAAACATCGTGGAGCCACAGCAGCTAAAGCTGCCTTCTCCGAGCGCGTGCACAACGTTTCCGCAGATAGGGCAAACGTAAAAGACGCCTTTGAGCATATTGCCTGCACGGTTGGCGTTAGCCCGAATGTCACCAGCCAAAAGCTCAGCCACGCTTATGCCGAGTCTCTGGGCCAAAGGCTCAACGAGGGAAATGTCAGGAAGGCCGCGGCCGGATTCCCACTTGCTGACGGCTTTATCGGTCACGCCAAGGCTTTCCGCCAGGGCGCGCTGGGTGAGGCCGCGCTCTTCGCGCAGCCGCTTGATGGCATGCGCTGCCAAAAAAGTATGGGAAGCATTGGTTTGCCGTGTCTGGTTCATGGGCTGTCCAATCAAGTTGAAGAAATGGAGTGAACCGGTTCGACAGTCAGTATCCATTTGAAGGCCAGGCTCGACAACCTACGCTGCGTAGACATGCGCCAATCGAACGAGCGCGGATTTTTGGACGCTCATCCTCAGTAGTCATTTAAGAACGTCCCCAACGACTACATCAAGAACGTCCCCAACGACTACATCAGGAGTGTCCCCAGGTGCCGGCAGAAAAGGAACGTCCCCAAGTGCCGCCCCTTGCCAGCAACGGGAGTGCCGATGTCTTGGCAACGACAGACACTATGACCCAATCCGA
>NZ_QSFR01000040.1:0-1891 GCF_003467925.1 Collinsella sp. AM43-1
TGCAGACCTTTCGTCATGGCCTCCTACCTTTCTTTCGGGCCCCTGTCAGGGCCGATTCGTTAGCGCCCCTCCGTGTGAGGCGTTATTGCTGACGACATATTTATATCCAAAATCAGTCCATACTTCCACCTCGCCCCCGAACGGTTTTATATGAGGGGTGAACGGCATACACATATACTTCACGCATGGCACACTTTGATTTAATAAAGTTTATTTACGTGCTAAAACGCGTTTTCAATCCAAATAGCAAATGGAACTTAACTTTATTAAACCACCCTCAAATTGCATATTTCTAATATAGCTATGAATAGAATCAGCGATTCATGCCGCGTCCCAACCATTTTCATTTTTATTCAGAAAAAAGTTTGTCCTATTCATTTCTGATAAACAAATTACCGTTTACCAGACGCTTGATACCGTTCACCGGAAGCTCAGTATAAGGCCCAGCGGATACCGGCTCGCTTTACGGCCCCATTTGTAACAACTTGACTTCTCGGTATAGAAAAACGAACCCGCTTCCCCTAGGGAAACGGGTCCGTTTTCGATTATCTTCGGCCAATTTGGATAAGGCCCTCGAAGATCGTCGGAACCCTAGCGATCGAACTCCGTCAGTGCCTCGCCCAAAAGCCTCAGGCCCTCGCGAAGAACGTCTTCGCTCGCGCAGTAGCCCAGGCGTGCGCCGCAGGGAAGCTCAAAGCGGCTACCGGGGACCAGCAGCACTCCCCTCTCGGCCAACAGGCGCTTACAGAATTCCTCGTCATCCTCGGGAATATCCAGCTGGATAAACGAGGTGGATATTCCCTGCGGGGCCGTCCAGGAAACGCGATGCTGCGTATCGATCCAAGCCTGCGCGATATCGCGGTTGCCAAACACGATCTTGCGATTGCGCTCGAGAATCTTGTCCTTGTGCTCGAGCACGTATGTCGCCAGGGCATCGTTGAACACGCCGCCGCAGATCATGGTGTAGTCGCGGTAGGTGCGGATGCGGTTGGACACCTCTTCGTCGGCCACGACCCAGCCCACGCGGGCCGCAGGCGTCGAATAGGTCTTGGACACCGAGTTGGTGACAATGGCCTTCTCGTACATGTCGGCCATCGACATAAAGGCCTTGGTGTTCTCAAGCGGCAGGTACACCTCGTCGCACAGCACATAGGCGCCAGCCGAACGGGCGATCTCGGCAATCTGGCCGAGCATATCGGCATCGAGCACCGTACCGATGGGGTTCGATGCGTTATTGATGCAGATGAGCTTGGTGTTGGGGCGCACCAAGCGCTTGAGCTCATCGATATCGGGCTTCCAGCCGAGCTCCTCGCGGAGCTCCCAATACTCGACCTCGGCACCCAGCGTACGCGGAATCTCGTAGAGCGGCGCATAGGTAGGCCACTCGGCAATCACGTGATCGCCGGGCTCCACAACGGCCATGATGGCGTTGAGGTTGGCGCCCGTGCAGCCATTGGTCTGCAAAATGTGATCGGGATTGACATCGCGACGATACAGCTTGGCGACCTCGGCCTTAAATTCCGGCGATCCCTCGATCCAGCCGTAGTTCATCTTCTCGCGATCCAGGCGCTCGTAGAACGTGGCGCCGTCCTGCTCGTCCAGTGCGCGAAGCTCGCCCATGGTCAGCGACGAGATCGTCGACTGAGCGATATCCCAGGTAGCACTCTTCTCCCAAACGTTGAGCCATTCCTCAACACCGATTGTCTTGATATCCATGGCCACCTTATCTGATCTTCATTTAGCGTCATTAAACATGAATGGGGCGGTGCGAAAGATCCGCACCGCCCCAATGGGAGACATCTAATGGCAGCTAGATGTTTGTAGTAAGACCTGTACGGGTCTTTGAAAACCTTAGAGGTCCTCGCGCCAGAAGGGCATGCTCATGCAGCGC
>NZ_QSFR01000041.1:0-1811 GCF_003467925.1 Collinsella sp. AM43-1
ATGGCGAAGCCCATGGCCGGCAGGATGTTGGCGGCAACGCCGCAACCGTCGATGATGAAGGGCGGGATGAAGTCGAGCAGGCCCTGGATGGCGTCGGAACCCAAATAGAAGGCGCCGCCGCACAGCAGGAAGTACTCGACGCAGCCCCAGATTCCAATTCCCCAATGAACGGCGTAGATGCCTTTGAGGTTTCCCTTGAGGGCGAACTTGTCTGCCATATCGACAAACACAGGGAACAAGGCATTGGTAATGTTGCCGATCGTCAGCGCAAGGACGGCGATGGGCATGGCGAGCGCGATGGCCGTCTCGGTACCCTGACCGAGCTGAATGGCAAACGCGCAGGCGAGCACGCCGCCGACGGTTTCGTTAGGCGGCACGTAGGCGCCGATGGAAATCGAGCCCATGAACAGCAACTCCAGGCTGGCGCCAACGGCAAGGCCAGTCTGCAGGTCCCCCAGCACCAGGCCCACGAGCGGGCACAGGACGATGGGGCGGAACGCGTAGAGGGTGCCGAGCTGGTAGTCGAGGCATCCAAACGCTCCGACTAAGCCGACGAGGATTGCTTGGACAAGCATAATTCCTCCCAATAAGGAATCTCGAACCGTCGTCACTCCCGTCGCGCGCGTTGTTGATATCAATTCCGGGAGTTCGATTCCACGGCTCGAAGCGTACCTGGTGTGCTGCTAACACCCATGCCAGGCACAAATGATTTGATACCAATTATAGGTATGCAGGTTCGCCTTATTTAATACCAGTCGCTCAGCGGGGTGTTTTTTACCGTAAACGGCAGGCGCATCCCATTAGGCACGCTCTTTGTTTCGATGGCGGACAAGCGCCACCAGAAAGCCGTCGCCAAAAGCATCGGATGCCAAGTTGGCCACAATCACCAAAACGATCATCGCTGCGCCCAAAAACTCGTTCCAGCGAAAGACCTCGCCAAAGAGGAGCGCCGACCAGCAGGGAGCGAGCACGACCTCACTCATGCAAACCAAGTTGGCCGCAAACGCGTTGGTGCGCGCAATCCCCTTGGCATACAGCACACTCGCAAGGCCGCTGCAAAAAAGGCCATGCACCAGCATAAGCCCCCACTCAAAGGGTTTCACGGAGCCTAGGTCGCCGGCAAAATAGACGATCGGAAGTATCGAGATGCCGCAGGAGATGAGCGAGGACACCATGGGCGACGCATCGGGGCGAGAGTTTAAAAAGAAACACAGCCCAAAGGTGGCGCCCGAAATGACGGCAAGCAGATTTCCGAGCATGCCCTCGGCGCTCAAATCACCTAAAAAGAAAAGTCCCATACCCGTAAAAGCAACCACCACGGAGGCAATCTTCGCAGGCGAGGGCAACGTGCGAGTTGCGAGCGATTGATACACGATAACGAAAATCATCGAGGTGTACTGCAGAACGATCGCGTTGCCGACCGTCGTGAGCTGGTTGGCAAAGTTAAACGTGGTGCCCGTCACGAAGTTGCAGACGGCCACAAGGACAATAAGACGGCTGACGCGAAGGACGGGTCTGCCGACGAGCAGGATAAAGAGCGCCATAAATATTGCCGTGACGGCACCGATCAAAAGAGCTGACTGCGAATTGGCGCGAACGAGGATGCCGATAAAACTCCACAAGAGCGCCGTGCCAAATAGATACATCGCCCCGCTCACGCCATTATCGGGTGGATTGTCAGATCGAATCACGAAGCACCTCCAACTAGCTTTCGGTAATAAAAAACGGCGACCGCAATGGGTCGCCGTTTCCCTTGGGGGCAAATAATAGGCCGGGCCCTTACGCCAGCACGCCGAAGAACGCGCCGATGA
>NZ_QSFR01000042.1:0-1621 GCF_003467925.1 Collinsella sp. AM43-1
CCTTGATTCTCATCTTCATTGCAACAGCCTCAGGACTCAGCGCAACGCGTTGCGCTGAGTCCTGAGTCGCGAATCCGGGTAGGCAACCCCAGAGGGGCCGGAATCCCCCGGCCCGCGATGGAGGGAGGCCGAAATGTCCAGACCCAAGCCGTCCGGGAGGTCGTACGGGAGGCTCACGAGGCACGAGAGGAACACGGTCGAGAGGATGCTCGACCGCAACCGCAGCGCCCGCGATATCGCCGCGGAGCTCGGCAGGTCGCCCTCGACCGTGACCAGGGAGGTTGCGGCGCACCGCTACGTCACCGCGCCGCGCTCGCGCTACGGCGAGCCCGCGCCCGCGGACCTCTCGGGGGCCTGCCCCAGGCTCTCCGCGTGGCCGAGGTGCTGCAACGGCTGCTCGCACAGGAGGGGCTACGGCTGCTCGAGGAGGCCCAGGGTGTTCTACAGCGCCAGGAGGGCGCAGGAGGCGGCCGACGCCGAGCTCTCGGCGAGCAGGTCCGGGATCGACGAGACCGAGGAGGGCGCCGCCGCCAAGCTCGCGGCCATCAGGGACGGGCTCGCGCGCGGGCTCTCCCCGCAGCAGATAGCGGCGACGACCCCCGGGCTCAGCGCCTCCACCGTCTACAGGTGGGTGGACGCCGGCTACGACGGCATGACGAACATGGAGCTCAGGCGCAAGGTCGGCTACAGGCCGAGGTCGCGCCGGGCCCCGGGGAGGGCGACGTCCCACTCGTCGCGCAGGTCGCACGCGTCGTTCCTCGCGCTCGGAGAGGACGCCTGCGCCGCGGCCTGGGAGATGGACACCGTCGAGGGCTCCAGGGGCGACTCCGCCAGGCTCCTCACGCTCCTGCACCGCCCGAGCCGCTTCCAGCTGGCCCTGCCGCTGCCGGACGGCACGTGCGCCTCGGTCCTGGCGGCGCTCTCCTCCCTGCGCGGGGTCCTCGGCGAGGACGGCGCGAGGCGCGCCTTCGGCGCCGTGCTCACCGACAACGGGAGCGAGTTCGCCGACGAGGGCGCCATCGCGGCGCTGATCGGCGAGCGGGACGGCGAGACCAGGCTCTTCTACTGCGACCCCCGGCAGAGCCAGCAGAAGGGCGCGTGCGAGAAGAACCACGTGGAGATCAGGAAGCTGCTGCCCAAGGGCGCCGGGGCCAGGTTCGACCGGCTGACGGCGGCGGACTGCGCGCTGCTCATGTCGCAGGTGAACTCCGAGCCGAGGGGGGCGCTCGGGTTCCTGACGCCGGCGCGCGTGCTGCGGATGGCCCTCGGGGAGGACGCCTCCGCCCTCATGGACGCGTTCGGGATAGAGGAGCTGGCGCCCGGCGAGCTCGACCTCACGCCCGGCTGCATCGACAGGGCCAGGGCCGCGAGGGGCGAGGGGCCGCTGGCGGGATAGGCGGCGGGCCGGGACATGGGCCGGAAGGCCCGTTGCGCTGAGTCCGGAACGGCTGCGCGGCGGGCTGGCGGAGCATGCGGCGGCGGCATGGGGGCACCGGCCTCCATAGCCTCTCCACCTGCGGAAACGGTGCGACGGCCAGGTGCCGGGAGCTATTCCCGCGTTGCGCTAGCTGCGGAAACGCGGGGCCCGTTCAGGCTGTTGCGTTGAGATTGAAAATCAACC
>NZ_QSFR01000043.1:0-1549 GCF_003467925.1 Collinsella sp. AM43-1
TCATCGGCGCGTTCTTCGGCGTGCTGGCGTAAGGGCCCGGCTGCATAGATTTTCGTTGCAACCTGGAAAGGGGATGGAGCAGGCCTATGCCCTCCATCCCTTTTTTGTATAGAAGGAGTTCGTATGTTCGCGAAGGATCGCGAAGCAATGCGCCTGACGCCGGCAGAGGTCAGGCTGATTCTTATTGAGTCCCTGCAGTGGTGCGCCAACAACGCGGTCTACTTTTTGGGGCTTATCGGTGCGGCCACGTATGATCTGGCTGGCACGGCCTTTTTGGTTGCCGCCATTACGCTCGTGCGCAATCTTATGACGTCGGTGGGCAATATGGTGTCGGGCTCGGTCATCGATCGCTTTGGACCGCGCCGGACGTCGTTTGTGACGTGCGTGATTACGGCAGTGCTATCGCTTGGCGTGGGGTTGGCGCCGTTGTCTGTCCCCGGGCTTGTGTTTGCCGCGTGCGTCTTGGGACTTGCGGGCGGCTTTATCAACACCTGCACGCATGCGTTTCCGGGATACCTGGAGTCGACCACCGAGGGCCGTACCCGCGTGAACGGCCTCATGGTGTTCTACAGCAATATCGCCTATACCGCTGGCCCGCTGCTCGGCGGTGCCATCGTGAGCTGTTTTGCCACGCAATCGGTCTATCTGCTCATGGCGGGCATGATGGGTGTGGCGGCCGTGCTCTCCTTGGGCTGTCACGAGTGTGTTGCTCCCGCAAAAGGGGAGAAGCCGAAGGGCGGTATTTTGGGCGGCATGGCCGAGGGTGCGCGACTTACGTTTCGCGACCACGACCTGCGCCTCATCTTTATCTCGGGCTTTTTGGGTTTCTTTGCGTTTGGCGCGTTCGATTCGCTGGAGTCGTTGTTCTATCGCGATGTGCTCAACGTGGATATCGTCTGGCTGGGCTGGCTGTCCTCGGTCGTGGGCCTCACTTCCTCGGTGGGCGCGTTCATCCTGACCAAGCTTTCTGCCCGCCATGTCAACCTGCGATTGCTGCTCGGCGCGCTCATGGCCGTGGGCATTGGGTCCATGGTGTACGTGGGCACCGATATGCTGGGGGTCGCGATTATCGGTCAGGCGATTAACGGTCTGGCCTGGGGATTCCTGGAACCGCTGCAGATGATCTTGATTCAGGAGCGCGCCGACATCAAATACCTGGGGCGCATTACCGGCTTTGTGCGTTTTGGCCTGATGAGCGCCGGCGTGCTGCCGCTGCTGGCGGCTCCGTTTTTGGCGGAGGCTTTGGGCGTTCAGGCGGTGCTGTTTGGGGCATCGACCATTATTGCGCTGGTAGGAACGCTGTTCTTTGTCACACAAGGGAGGCGCCAGAGGCGTTAGCTATACATTCAATTCTAATTTAATACCACTCACCAGAGAATTTCGACCGTTCACCGAGGATTGGAGCAGATTGATAAGTGGTATTAAAAACACATTAGGTGTATGTCTATAATTGGTATCGAAAAGAAACGCGATGTATAGAGTTGCGTGCAGGACAGAAAGGAAAAGCCATGAAGGAAACCGAGAAGATCGAGATCATGCACTTTAGCCA
>NZ_QSFR01000044.1:0-1489 GCF_003467925.1 Collinsella sp. AM43-1
TGCTCCGCCCGCCGCCCGGCACCTCTTCCCAGACTCAGCCGAACGGTCGGTCCGCCTATTCCGTTTTTCCCTTTCAGGCTAGGACAGCGGGGCATCGCCCCTTTCCTCGCGCGCCCGCGCGATGAGCCCCGGCGTCAGGTCGAGCTCGCCGACGGGCACGTCCTCCACGCCGTACGCGTCCAGCAGCGCCTCCGCGTCGGCGCCGAGCATCGCCCGGAAGGCGCGGGCGGGCGTCGCGAAGCCGAGCGCGCCGCGCGGCTCGGAGTTCACGTGCGACATCGCCAGCGACAGGTCCGCCGGGGCCAGCCGGTCGAACCTGAGGCCGCGGCCCTTGGGCAGCAGCTTCCTGATCTCGACGTGGTTGCGCTCGCAGGCGCCCTTCTGGTCGCTGCGCCGGGGGTCGCAGTAGAACAGCCTCGTCTCGCCCTGCCCCTCGCCGATGAGCGCGGCGATCGCGTCCTCGTCGGAGAACTCGGGGCCGTTGTCGGTGAGCACGGCGCGGAACACGCGGCGCGTCCCGTCGGCGCCGAGGACCGCCCGGACGCCCTCCAGGGCGCCCGCGACGCACCCGGCGGTCTTCTCCTCCAGCGGCAGCGCGAGCTGGAGCCTGCTGGGGCGGTGCAGCAGCGTGAGCAGGCAGGCGGAGTCCTCCCGGGCCCCCTCGACGGTGTCCATCTCCCAGGCCGCGGCGCACGCGTCCTCCCCGAGGGCGAGGAACGCGGCATGTGACCTGCGGGCGGAGTGGCGGGTCGCCGCCCGGCACGCGGCGCGCTTCCTCGGCCTGTAGCCGACCTTGCGCCTGAGCTCCATGTTGGTCATGCCGTCGTAGCCCGCCGAGACCCAGCGGTAGATGGTCGACGGCGACAGGTCCACCGGGCCGCCGTTGCGCGCCGCCATCTGCTCGGGCGAGAGCCCCCGGCCCAGGCCGTCGCGGATGAGGGCGAGCGCCTCGGCCGCGGCGGGCTCGTCGGCGTCTATCCCGCGCCTTGACGAGACGAGGACCGAGTCCGCGCACAGCTGCGCGGCGCGGGCGTCGTAGAAGACGTGCGGGCGGCGCTTGCAGCCGACCGCACGGTACCGCCCGCACCCGTTGCAGCAGCGCGGCCACGCGGCCAGGCGCGGGCATGCCGCAGACAGGTCGGCGGAGGCGTCCACGCGCTCGCCGCGCCTCTCCCTCGGCGCGGTCACGAACCTGTGCGACGCCACCTCCGAGCACACCGTCGAGGGCGACCTGCCCAGCTCCCTCGCGATCTGCCTGCACGAGGCCCCTCGCTCCAGCATCCTCTGGACCGTGTCCCGCTCGTGCCTGGTGAGCCTGCCGTAGGCCCTCGGGGCCGCCTTCCCGGCCCCCTTCTTCCTCTTTCCGGACATGCCGTCCTCCGATCTCCCGGGGCCGGCCGGTCCGGCCCTCAGGGTATCGGATTCCCATATTCATCCGTACATGTACGGATGAATATGGGAGGTGTTCGGATGAAGTTGCCAATCAAGG
>NZ_QSFR01000045.1:0-1485 GCF_003467925.1 Collinsella sp. AM43-1
GCCGGGCGCCACCAGGACTCGTTGGCGACGTACCAGTCGATGGTGGCCTTCAGGCCCTCGGCGAAGTCGGTGTGGGCCGGCCTCCAGCCCAGCTCGCGCTGCAGCTTCGTGCTGTCGATGGCGTAGCGGCGGTCGTGGCCGGGGCGGTCGGCGACCCAGTCGAAGTCCTCGGGGTCGCGCCCCATCGCCTCCAGGATCATGCGAAGTACGGTGATGTTGTCCCTCTCCCCATTGGCGCCGATGAGGTAGGTCTCCCCCATCCGGCCCTTGGTGAGGATGTCCCAGACGGCCGAGGAGTGGTCCTCGGTGTGGATCCAGTCGCGGACGTTCTCGCCCTTCCCGTAGAGCTTGGGGCGGACGCCGTCGACGATGTTCGTGATCTGCCTGGGGATGAACTTCTCCACGTGCTGGTAGGGCCCGTAGTTGTTGGAGCAGTTGGAGATCGTTGTCCGTAGGCCGTAGGTGCGGGTCCAGGCGCGCACGAGCATGTCGGAGCTGGCCTTGGTGCTCGAGTACGGGCTGCTCGGGTGGTACGGCGTCTCCTCGGTGAACTTCGCCGGGTCGTCGAGCGCCAGGTCGCCGTAGACCTCGTCGGTGGAGACGTGGTGGTAGCGGATGCCGTGCCTGCGGACGGCCTCCAGCAGTCGGAAGGTTCCCTCCACGTTGGTGCGCAGGAACGGCTCCGGGTCGGCGATGGAGTTGTCGTTGTGGGATTCCGCGGCGTAGTGCACGATCGCGTCGTGTCCCGGCACCAGCTCATCGAGCAGCCCGGCGTCGCAGATGTCGCCCACGACGAGCTCCACGCGGTCGGAGGGCAGCCCGGCGATGTTCTCGGGGTTGCCGGCGTAGGTCAGCTTGTCCAGGACGGTGACGTGCACGTCGGGGTGGTTGTTGACCACGTAGTGGACGAAGTTGCTGCCGATGAAGCCGCAGCCGCCCGTGACGATGATGTTCTTCGGGGAGAAGGTCTCCTCTGCCATGTTCGAATCTCCTTGTTCCTAGTACTCGCGCGGGCTGTTGACGATCTCGCCGGCGGCGACCTTCTTCAGGTGCCGCCCGTAGACCGACTTGCCGTAGGCCTTCGCGGCCTCCTCCAGCCCGGCGGTGGAGATCCAGCCGTTCTCCCAGGCGATCTCCTCGGGCACGGACACGGGCAGGTCCTGGGAGTGCTCCACGGCGCGGACGAACTCCGCGGCCTCGTGCAGGCTCTCCATGGTGCCGGTGTCCAGCCACGCGTAGCCGCGGCCCAGGGTGACCACGGACAGCGTCCCCTCCTCCAGGTACATCTGGTTGAGCGTGGTGATCTCCAGCTCGCCGCGGGCCGAGGGCTTGACCTCGTGGGCCTTGGCGGCCACGTCGCCCGGGTAGAAGTACAGGCCGGTGACGGCGTAGGAGCTCTTGGGGTCGGCGGGCTTCTCCTCGATGGAGACGGCCCTCCCATGCGCGTCGAACTCCACGACGCCGAAGCGCTCGGGGTCGTCCACG
>NZ_QSFR01000046.1:0-1350 GCF_003467925.1 Collinsella sp. AM43-1
GGAGCCCCCGCTCGTGACCGCGGGTCGGGGCTGCGACAATGTTGTTGAAGTGCCAGAGGCGCAGCCGCGCCGCAACGAGGTTGGGAGGCTCCCGTGCCTAGATATTCTACCGCCTTCGGAATGGACGTACACCTCAGGTCCACCACCGTCTGCGCGCTCGACGCGGAGACGGGCGAGGCCGTGACGAGGAGGTTCCGCGGCAACCCCTGGGGCGAGGTCGCGGAGTGGATGTCGGGCTTCCCCGGCCCGTCGCTCGCCGCCTACGAGAGCGGCTACCTCGGCTTCGCCCCGCAAAGGGAGCTCTCCGGGCTCGGCGTCGACTGCGTCGTCGCGGCCGTCTCCAAGGTCCCGAGGTCGGCTGCCGACCTCTCGTCCAAGAACGACCGCAACGACGCGGCCAGGATGGCCAAGGCGATACTGTCGCACGACGTCACCCCGGTATGGGTGCCGTCCCCCGAGATCGAGGGCGCTAACACCTCGCCGCCGCCCACGACGCCGCGACCGCGAGGCTCGCGGCGGCGAAGCAGCGGCTCCTGGCGTTTCTAGCCCGCCGCGGCTATGTCTACGGCGGCACGACGCCGGCCGGCAACCCCCGGAAGTACTGGACGTACGGCTTCCTCAGGTGGCTCGACGGCATACACCCCGCCGACGACGGAGGCATCCGGGCGCTTGCGGCGCTGAGGAACGAGGTCGAGGCGGCCGACGAGACGAGGGGGGCCCTCCTCGCCGAATACAGGGCCGCCGTCGCGGCGGGCCCCCTCTCGGCCGAGGTCGAGGCGCTCCAGTCGATCAAGGGGTGCGGGTTCGCGCTCGCCGCCGCCTTCGCGTCCGAGGTCGGCGACTTCTCGAGGTTCCGCTCCGGCAGGCAGGTGACGTCCTACTTCGGCCTCGCCCCGAAGCAGAGGTCGAGCGCGGACTCCGTGCGCCTCGGCGGGATCAGCGGGGCCGGCAACGCGCTCGTCAGGAAGCTGGCTGTCGAGGGGTCCTGGTGCTACGCCCAGGCCGGCCACCAGCCGAAGCTGATGCCCAAGGGCTCCGGCGTGCCCCTCGAGATAAGGATGCACGGGAGGAAGGGGTCCGAGAGGCTCCTGCGCCGCCGCGAGGAGATGATCGCCCGCGGGATGCCGCAGGCGAAGGCGAACGCGGCCACCGCGGCCGAGCTCGTGAGGTGGCTGTGGGCCCTCGGCGCGATGTGCCGGGAGGGCGCGGAATAGACATAAGCCCCCGTCCCGGCGAGCCGGGCGGCCTTCGGGGACACCCCCGTTCTCGCTGTGCGCGCGGCGGCCGCCGCATGCGCGAAGACAGACTAGGGGAACCCCGCCGAAGGAGAGGATTGCGGGCCGCCGGAGC
>NZ_QSFR01000047.1:0-1328 GCF_003467925.1 Collinsella sp. AM43-1
TCCTTCGGCGGGGTTCCCCAAGTCTGTCGAGGCGCATGCGGAGGGCTCCGCGCGCACAGCGAAATAGGGGGTATCCCCGAAGGCCGCCCGGCTCGCCGGGGCGGGGGCTATGTCCATTCCGCGCCCTCCCGGCACATCGTGCCGAGGGCCCAGAGCCACCTCACGAGCTCGGCCGCGGTGGCCGCGTTGGCCTTCGCCTGGGGCATGCCGCGGGCGAGCATCTCCTCGCGCCGCCGCAGGAGCCGCTCGGATCCCTTCCTCCCGTGCATCCTTATCTCGAGGGGCACGCCCGTGTCCCTCGGCATGAGCTTCGGCTGGTGCCGCGCCGCGGCGTAGCACCATGAACCCTCAACGGCCAGCTTCCTCACGAGCGCGTTGCCCGCGCCGCTGATGCCTCCGAGCCGCACGGAGTCGCCGCTCGACCTCTGGCTCGGCGCGAGGCCGAAATAGGCCGTGACCTGCCTTCCGGAACGGAACCTCGTGAAGTCGCCGACCTCGGCCGAGAAGGCTGCGGCCAGCGCGAAGGCGCAGCCCTTGATCGACTGGAGGGCGGCCGCCTCCGCGGCGATCGGGCTGGCATCCACGGCCGCCCTGTACTCGGAGAGCAGGTCCGCCCGGGCCTCCGCCGCGGCCTCGACCTCGCTCCTCAGGGCGGCGAGCGTCCGAACCCCGCCGTCGTCCTCCGGCCTGACCTTGTCGAGCCACCTCAGGAAGTCGTAGGTCCAGTACTTCCTCGGGTTGCCGGCGGGCGTGGTGCCGCCGTAGGCGAACCCTCGCTTTGCGAGGAAGGCGAGCAGCCGCTGCTTGGCGGTCGCCAGGCGCGCGGTCGCCCCGTCGTAGGCGCCGGCGAGGTCCCTGATGCCCTCGACCTCGGGGGAGGGGACCCATACGGGGGAGATGTCGTGGGCGAGTATCGCCTTGGCCATCCTGGCGGCGTCGTTCCTGTCGTTCTTGGAGGCCGAGTCGGCGGCCTACCTGGGGATCTTCGAGACCGCGGCGACGACACACTCGACGCCGAGCCCGGCGAGCTCCCTCTGCGGGGCGAAGCCGGGGTAGCCGCTCTCGTAGGCCGCGAGCGACGGCCCGGGGAACCCACCCATCCACCCGGCGATCTCGCCCCAGGGGTTGCCGGGGAACCTCCTCGTCACGGCCTCGCCGGTGTCCGCGTCGAGGGCGCAGACGGTGGTCGACCTCAGGTGGACGTCCATCCCGAACGCGGTAGAATACTTTGGCATGGGAGCCTCCCAACCTCGTTGCGGCGCGGCTGCGCCTATGGCACTTCAACATCATTGTCGCAGCCCCGACCCGCGGTCACGAGCGGGGGCTCC
>NZ_QSFR01000048.1:0-1267 GCF_003467925.1 Collinsella sp. AM43-1
CTTAGAGGTCCTCGCGCCAGAAGGGCATGCTCATGCAGCGCGGGCCGCCGCGGCCGCGAGAGAGCTCGGCGGAGGGCACGACGAGAAGGTCCAGGCCCTCCTTGTACAGCACGTCGTTGGTGACGGTGTTGCGCGCGTAGACGCAGATCTTGCCGGGCTCGACGCACAGGGTGTTGGAGCCGTCGTTCCACTGCTCGCGGGAGGCCGCGATCGGGTCGCCGCCGCCGCAGGGGATCAGCTTGACCTGGTCGACGCCGGTGGCGTCCTCCAGGACGTGCTCGAGGGTGTCCTCGATCAGGCGGATGTTCACGTCGCCCGGGTTCTTGCCGGCGGTCAGCTCGTAGACGCGCAGGGTGCCCATGATGGCGGGGTGGATCGTGAACTTATCGACGTCGATCTGGGTGAAGACCGTGTCGAGGTGCATGAAGGCGCGGGAGACCGGGATGTCGAAGGCCAGGATGCGCTCGACCTTGGAGTCGGAGTTCCAGAAGATGTTCTGGGCCATGACGTCGATGGCGGCCGCCTGGGTGCGCTGGGAGATGCCGACGGCGAGGGTCTTCTCGTTGATGTTCAGCACGTCGCCGCCCTCGGTGTGGAACTGGCAGTCGCGGCGGAAGTACAGGGAGACGTCCTTGTAGTCGGGGTGGTACTTGAAGACGTACTTGCCGTACAGGGTCTCGCGGTTGCGGGTGACCGAGTACATGCGGTTGAGGTTGACGCCCTCGCCGACGACCGCGAACGGGTCGCGGGTGAAGTAGAGGTTGGGCATCGGGTCGATGATCAGGTCGGACTCGGACTCGGAGTTGACCAGGGAGTCGAGGGTCGTGGACGCCGTGAGGGGCATGTCGATCTCGGCCTTGGTCATGCCGGCCATGGTCTTCTTGACGAACTCGAGGTTGTCCTCGATGGAGTCCAGCTTCTCGCGGACGATCTGCGGCATCTGCTGGCCGCGGATGCCTGCCTCGGCGATGTACTGGTCGGTGAACTCGGCGCGGGCGCCGGGGACCTGGTCGAACACCTCTGCGACGAGGTTCTCGAGGTAGAGCACCTCCACGCCCTGGTCCTTAAGGATCTGGGCGAAGGTGTCGTGCTCCTGCTGCGCGACCTCCAGGAACGGGACGTCGTCGAACAGGAGTCGCTCGAGCTCGTCGGGCGGCAGGTTGAGGAGCTCGTCGCCGGGACGGTGCAGGCAGACCTTCCTGAGCTTGCCGATCTCGGAAGGCACGTGCAGACCTTTCGTCATGGCCTCCTACCTTTCTTTCGGGCC
>NZ_QSFR01000049.1:0-1063 GCF_003467925.1 Collinsella sp. AM43-1
GGCGTTGCCGCCAACATCCTGCCGGCCATGGGCTTCGCCATGCTCGGCCGCCTGGTGCTCACCAAGCAGCTCGTGCCCTTCTACTTCCTGGGCTTCCTGCTGTGCTCCTACGCCAACGTGCCCGTCCTGGGCGTCGCCCTGATCGCCATCATCATCGGCATCGACAAGTTCGACCTGCTCGGCCTGGGCGGAGCCCAGCCCCAGCTTTCCGCGGAAGGGGATGAGGACGATGACTTCTAGTCCCGAGAACAAGATCACGCGCTCCGACCTCGTCAAGAGCGCCGTCAACGTCGGCGCCCTGGGCATGGAGTTCTCCTGGACCTACTACAAGCAGATGAACATCGCCTTCTGCCTGATGGTCGCCAACATGCTCAAGAAGATCTACGCCGGCCGCCCCGACGACTACGCCGAGGCCCTGCATCGCCACTGCGCGTTCTTCAACATCACCGTCCAGTTCGCCCCGTTCGTCGGCGGCATCGCGATGGCCATGGAGGAGAAGGTCGCCCGCGGCGAGATCGAGCCCGAGAGCGTCAACGACGTCAAGGCCGCCCTCATGGGCCCGCTGTCCGGCATCGGCGACTCCATCTTCCTGTCGACGCTGCGCGTGGTCGCCGCCGCGGTGGGCATCAGCCTGTGCCAGGCCGGCAACCCCTTCGGCCCCATCGCCTTCCTGCTCATCTACAACGTCCCCGGCTTCGCGCTGCGCATCTGGGGCGCCGTCAAGGGCTACGAGCTGGGCGTGGGCTTCCTGGACGAGGCCCAGAGGACCGGCCTCATGCAGAAGATCATGACCTGCGTGGGCATCGTGGGCGTCATGGTCGTGGGCGCCATGTGCAAGGACATGTTCTGGGCCAGCATCCCGGTGGCCATCGGCTCGGGCGAGGACGCCCAGACCCTCCAGGACATCCTGGACGGCATCATGCCCGGCATGCTCGGCATGCTCGCCTTCTGGCTGTACTACTGGCTGCTGTCCAAGAAGATCAACCCCATGGTGCTGATCGTGGCCACCATGGTCGTGGGCATCATCGGCGCGTTCTTCGGCGTGCTGGCGTAAGGGCCCGGC